>JAVCCS010000008.1 GCA_030765365.1 Candidatus Theseobacter exili | reverse complement strand
TTTATGAAAAGACTTATTCCGACAAAGAGAAAAATTAAGTTTACAATCCTCATAGATGAGACTGGGAGTATGGGGACAGATAGCAGCATCGGATCAAACATGAAGAATCTTGTAGGTTATGATGCTCTTGCCGGAGCCCATCAGATGATGGAAACCCTGGAAAATCTTGGAATAGATTTCAATGTGAGGTGGTTCGGAAGCAAGACGGGTCTTCACAAACGTTTTAAAAACCAGCCAAATCCGCAAGGAGAGGATGCAACGAACAGCTATGCAAGCCGTAAGCATAAAGATGATCTTGTTCAAAGAATGTATGAATCCATAGGCAGTAAAGGTGGGAACAATGAGGGTCCTGCTTTAAAAGCAGTCATTAAGGACATCCAGCAATATGGGAGTGATGAGCATTATGTAATAGTTTTTACAGATGGAATGGGTCAGATAGATGAGATAAAAAAGATACTTCAAGGTGTTCGTGATAATGGAAGCAGGGTTGGTCGTTCTAAAACGCAATTTGTCGGAGTTGGTTTAGGAAATCAAACTAAAATAGTACCTGAAGTATATGGAGAAGAACATTCAATATTTCTGAAAGATGATGAACTTGACCTTCTTCCGGTGCGTATAAAAAAGTTAATGCAAAAGCTGATTAGTGGTATTTATCTTGGGGAAACACAGGAAAAAAAGGCAAAAAAGAGTTCAAGGATTGGGTCAAACCACGGTCTTATCAGCCAGGGCGATGAGTCTTTGGCAATATTCAAATACCGTTTATCACAGGGTAAATACGATAACAGCCGCAGGGAAGACCTTGAAGAACGATTTGCAGAGCATTTAAACGGACAAAAAGTTTATGTGATTCCGCAAATAGTGAAATCAAGCAAAGACTTTCTTTTAGGTTACAGAGATATTAAAAACGGCAGGATCTATGTATCACAGGAAGTTGTTGACGCTTTAAAAGACAACCCTGATGCCTTAGCTGAATATCTCTTTCACGAAGCACATTGTGAAGGTGAAAATCACTATGAGGTTATTGCAAAACAGCAGGAGAGGTTTTTTGAGGCAAATTATGAGGGCAGGGGATATGAATATGATAAAGGAAAGGGTTATTGGGTTGATCCTGCAAATGGGAAAATTGCGAAGGGGGTACTAAAGGATGTATTGAGCGGGCAGATTGATGCGCAAGTCAGATCAGAGGCCTTTCTTTATGAATCTATGGATGAAGCTATAGCGGTATATCAGCAGGAGCACGGAGAACCGGATCCAGAGCTCATGAGCATGATTGAGAAAAATCTTCCTAATTACCTGTGGTGGGTAAAAAAGTTTGGATTGAATGATTTAATGGAATTGAGCAAGGCAGCAGGGAAAAATGCAGATTCTTTATTGCAATTCGGATTGCCGGCAGTGAAAGGAGCATTCGGACAGGATTTTGAGCGCTATTGGCCGGAAATAGTGGAACTGGGCAAGGCAGCTCGTGAAAATAGTTTCCTATTGTTTAATGATGGATTGCCAGCAGTGAGAGATTTAATTAAAGATGCAGGATTACTATTAAAAGTTGGTAATGAGTTAGTTGAACTAGGCAAGTTGGCGGGTGAAAATGCACATCATTTATATTTATGTGTATTTGTGGCACAGACAAATTTTCTTTCATTATATGGAGAAAATAGCAGAAGGGCTTTAAAAGATTTAAGAAACCTCATTGATAATGAGGACGCAGCTGCAGCATTAGTTGAATTATTTAAAGAAACAGATCTTGTTGAGCTGGGCAAAGGACGTGTAATAAGAAGACTAAGCAAAATAGCATCAGCAGATGAGAATGTAGATAAAGCAGAAGAATTGCGGGATCTTCTAAAAACGCTAAAAGATTTTGATGTTGTTGATGAATTTGACGATGATCCATATGCTGTAATGCCGGCTGTGCAAAAGGCTCCAGATTCGGCTACTGCTGTCATGTCGGGAAATTTTTCAATGTCAGAGGGCTTTGTTGTAGACGGAACCGAGGGTTTAACTAATTCGCAGGTTGGCGATCAATTATCAGAGAAGCTGGATGTTCTTGGGATTTCTGCTGTTACCGAAACTCAAGTTTCAGGCGATATCTTAAGCTTTATAGTTGGCGAAGCTTCAAATATTAAAGAATCTGATAAAGAAGTTTTTGTTCTAGCGAGTATTCTGAGAGATTATTTCAAGAGCCAGTCCTATAAAGAACTATCTGAAGAAACGAGATCTCTATTTGAATCAACAAGACTTGTTGCGCTTGGAGGCCAGGCATTTGTTGCACGCCGCGAAGGAAAAGGCAGCAGTTATGCACATTTTGGTATGGCTGGGGATTCCATGCTTCCAAGTTTATATATGGGAAGAGATCTTATTGAGTATCTTGCTGAAAATCGTGTTGCTGATTTAAGTACATTGATTAAAATTGAGATGAACCGAAGAGCATATAGAATTGCATACGATCAGGATAATAGGTCAAGTATCCAGGTTGTAAAAGATGCAGGTATAACTCCCCAGGAACTTCAAAGTTTAAAAGAAGCAATAGCAGAAGTTGAGGCTCGAATACTGATTGAAAAATTAGGTGCACAGAAGCTTGCCGGGGCAATCATTGAATCTTCCGAACAGATTGACAGGCGAGGTGCTGAGAACATTGTAGTTGATGGTGTTGAACTGGGTCAATTAAGAGGACCTCTTTTAGCTGCAGTAGTGAAACATATTTCTTCTCAGATTGAGCAGTCTGAAGAGCGGTCAAGAATAACGGATGCGGTTGACAGGATCCGGGAATTTGAAAGACAGGCGGGTCAGGATAAGCTTATCGGGATCATAGAAGAGAACATTGACTCAGCTTCTCAAGGAGTGGAAATAGACATGTTAATGGGGGAAGTGCGGATATTCCAGGGTATAGGTCAGGATCCCGTTGCTCTGGATATCGATGAAGATATGACAGGTGTTATCAATCGGATGGTCGGAGGGGTTTCCAGTGATGTTGAGAAAGTTTTCATTGATATACTTCGCGGACCAGTTTCTTTTAGTGATATTCTGGAATCATTGGTCGAAGGAAATAAGCTGTCCGCTGAAGAATCAAGGATAAACGGAGGACTGGTCCTTGAAAGAATAGTAATAGATAATGTTGAGATTATTCATATTTCATCGGGATCATCTAATATTCGCAGCGTACGGTATAAAGCGGAAGCTTTAAGTGCTTTTGATTCTTTTGTGGAAGAAGAGTCAGGGTTGGTCCCTGTCGGGATTGATGTCAGTATTCTTGAAAATATGACAGATCAGGACAGGGATGTTTTTGTGGCAAAAAACTGGAAGATTATGGCTTTAATCGGAGATAGTGAAAAAATATCATCTATTGAAAAATTGTATAAGGATTATCAGGAGAGATTTAAGGATAACAGGTTTAGATACGAAAATGAAGTTGGTCCTGAAAGTAAAATGCTTGTTGCAGGAGATGGCATGAAACAGTTGGTCGCTGGCGCTGATATCTTAAGGATTAACAGTAAAGAGCCAGATTCTGAATTGACCCTTGTTATGGACCTTGCCCGCTTCATAGCAAGTATTGGCAAGGAAGAAGCTATTAAATCCAAAGAAGCCAACCGCCTGTTAACCGAAGTATTAAAAAGCATCTATGAGGAAGGTCAAATACCTGTAGAGTTTCTTACAGAACATTCTCTTGAAGAGATACTTGGAGATCCGGACGGTTTTCTCTTTCCGCCAATAGCTAAAACTGAAATGAAGAGTATAGAAAGTTATTTGCGTGCTAAACGTTATGTAGAAACAATGGCTTAAGGGGGGGCTGCAGCACAAAGCAAGTATTCCGAAAGAACGTACTTCCAGCGAAAAGATACCCTTAAGATTTTTTATCCTTCAAGCAAGTATATTTTCCTTAATTCAAATTATTCTTAACGGTCATGCCTGTAAAAAATAAAATTCCTTAATACTGTTCCGATAAGTATAGTTATCGGGAAAATAAACAATATGCCCAAACCCGAAATAACTGGCCACCAGGGCCTGTCTGGGGTGAGGATCATAACTGAATATGTTCTTAGGATAAACATTATACTTAAGCAAATTGCAAGCAGAAGAATGCTGAAATTATAAGTTCTGCACCTTTGTTTGGGTGAAGATCGAAAAAAGATCCATAAAGAGAAGATACAGAGCGGGAGTAATAGTATTAAACCTAATATCATAAGATAACCTTGGAATAAGATGATTAATATAAACGAATTTCAATTATGCAAATTATGTCACATCGATCGAGTACAGTTTAAAGGTTCTAGAGAGGGAATAAAAGCAAAAATCATTTCAATTACTGATATTATGATATGTGATTTTTTCTTGACATAATAATTCTTTTGCTGGAATATGTGAGTAAATGTTCACTCACATAGGAGTTGTTTATGCCACGTATTGCTGTAAAGAAAGCTATGATTGAAGATTCAGCTATTTATCTATTTTCAACTAAAGGGTTGCCTCTGACAACGGTAAGGGATATTGCTGAGCATGCTAATGTAGCTGAAGGAGCGCTTTACAGACATTATTCCGGTAAAAATGATATGGCCTGGAAGTTGTTTAATCGTGAGGTAGAGATATTCAGCGAAAAACTTAAGCCGATTCTTTTTGATGGATCTTTGGAGTTTACAGACAGGGTAGAGAACGGAGTCAGGTTTATGTACAAATACTATAAAAACAGGCCGAATGTTTTTGCGTTTATTTTATTAACTCAACATGGATTCCCAGAAGAGAAGTTGCTGGATAATGAGAAAAATCCAAACGATATACTTGCGAAGTTTGTGAAAATGAGTATGGACGAGGGTTTCATTAGAAAATGTAATGAAATTGTTTTGTCCGGGATCCTCATGGGGGCAATCTTGCAGCCTGTAATTATGCACTGGTATGGACGTATTAAGACTCCTCCAATGAAAATCGCAAATGAAGTAATAGATGTTTGTTTGCGAATGGTTCAGAAGAACAGTTAAGTATTAAGTAATGGAGTATGAAATATTTTATGAACAGCATTAAATTTGAAAGCAATAAAATACTTCTGTTTTTTTGCCTGTTTCCAGCTTTGTTGACGTTTGTATCATTTACTTTACAGATAGGATATCCCTGGACTTATGGATCCGGTAAGGTTTTTATGGTTATTATTCCTCTTTTTGTGTTTTGGAGGAAGGCATATACTCGCAGAGAAATTGTCAAAGAACTTGGTATAATAAGAACAAAAGGATTATTAGGGCTTAGTGTTGGTTTGTTGTTTGCTTCGGTTATATTGCTTTTGTATTACATTATATTTAAACCGCTTTTAAATCCGGATAATCTTATTGAAAAAATCACTTCACTGGGATTAGACGGTTTTTATTGGCCGATGTGTGTTTTTTTAGGATGTATAAACAGTTTTGTTGAGGAGTTTTACTGGAGAGGTTTTTTAGCAAATCTATTGAGTAGAAGAATTGCTTCAATACTTCTGGCAAGTTTACTTGCAGGTGTGCTATTTGGTCTTCATCATGTATTTCCGTTACTGCATTATTTTACATGGCCGCAGGCATTACTGTTTAGTGTCGGTACTGTAATCGCATCATTTATCTGGACTTTGATGCGTTTGAGGGGTGTTTCGATCATTGATTGCTATATTAGCCATATAATTGCTGATTTTTCAATATTCTGGGTTGGTTGGACCATAATTCAAACAAAGGCTTAGTTATGCATGCAGATGAAAAATATTTTCTTAAGATAAAGGAAGCAAGGAAGAAGTTTGCTGCTATGGCGGCAGCCTATTCTTTAGGAGTTTTTAATGATAATTTTTTCAAACAAGCTGCTATGTTGCTGGCTGTCGGTGTTGGCAAGGAACATTTTCAGGGCTTGGCTACGGTTGTTTTTACATTGCCTTTTCTTCTTTTTGCTGCACCTGCCGGTTGGATGGCAGATCGTTTTGCAAAAAGAAATGTAATACTTGGTGCAAAATCACTTGAGCTTGTTGCAATGCTGTTTGGGGCAGCAGGTATTTATTTTCTCAGCTGGCCGCTTGTTTTTATAATGCTTTTTATAATGGCATTACAGTCTACGATTTTCAGTCCCGCTCTAAACGGATCTATACCAGAACTATATCCAACTGAATTTGTTGCAACTGCAAATGCGCGCATTCGAGTTATTGTTACCGCGGCAATTCTTTTTGGAATAGCCGTAGCAGGATATTTGCTGGATCAAACAACAGGGATTTTTAGTTCATTATTTTCCGCTGAAGTATATGGCAGGTTTCTGGTTGCAGTATCAGTAGTAACGGTATCTGTATTAGGCGTTATTGTGAGTTTTGGTGTTGCTAGATTCAAAGCTGCTGATCCACATGCAAAATTTCCCAAAAGGGGTCCTGTAGATACTGTTAATAAGCTTATTAGCCTGCGTTCAGATCCCATGCTTTTTATGATTATTATTGCAAATATGTTCTTCTGGTTTTTAGCCAGTTTACAGGTTCAGATTATCAATGTGCTTGGTGCTAAGCAGTTAGACTTGTCAAAATCTGTTACAAGCGGGTTAATTGTATCGCAGTTAATCGGAGTTGCGATTGGTGGTATGCTGGCAGTACGGTTCAGTAAAGGAAAACATTGGTATAGAGTGCTGGTTCCTTCTATGTTTTGTATGGCTGTCGGGATGGCATTGTTATGTTGTATATCAATTTTTCCCCATGTACTGCAGGTGGTTTTTTCGTTTGTATTACTCGGTTTTATTGGTATTGCCGGAGGTGTCTTTCTTATTCCAATAGAAAGCTTTATTCAAATACGGCCGTCAAGTACTGAGAAAGGAACGGTTTGGGCTTCTGCGAATTTTGCTGCTTTTTCCGGCATCATGTTATCAGGCCCGTTTTTTGTTCTGATGACTTGGATGCGTTTTTGGCCGACTGATGTCTTTGGCGTTATGTCCGTTATTTCTTTTTGTTTGGGAATATGGATGCTTGGCAGGTTGCCGAAAAAAGGAAATCTTTGCGTTAATGCAGTTAACGGTCTTGTTGCCAGGTTAGCTCAAAGGGTTTTGGGTTTGCGGTATGAAGTCAGGATTAACGGCCTGGATGAAATACTTGATAAAGATACAAAAAATATACTGTTGCTCCCTAATCATCCTGCGTTAATTGAACCTCCGCTTCTTGTAACTGCAATATATCCATTTCTTGCACCCCGGGTTTTAGCCGATGAGACACAGATTAATAGGCCATTTATTAAATGGTTCTCTAAAAGAATAGGTGTTCTTCCAATTCCAGATATAAAAAAGTCTGGGGTTGACGGACGTATTGAGGTAGAAGAAGCACTGAATAAGATTGTTATGAGCTTAAATAGAGGAGATAACTTTCTTCTGTATCCATCAGGAAGTGTTTTAAGAAGTCGTTATGAAGATATTGGTGCAAATAGCGCTGTTGAGGTTATTCTTAGAAAATCACCAGGAACCAGGGTGGTTCTTGTAAGAACAAAAGGGCTTTGGGGGAGTAAGTTCAGCTGGGCATCAGGGAAAGAACCATTAGTTTTCCCAATACTGATTAAAGGAATTTGGAAGCTTGTTTTAAACGGTATTTTCTTTGGACCTAGGCGAAAAGTTGAAATCGAATTATTTGAGCCGAAAGATTTACCTGTTAATGAAGAAAGGGGCAGATTAAACAGGTATATGGAAGATTTTTTTAATGCGGTTTCAACACCAAATACCTATGTTCCGTACAGTATTTGGGAGCGTGGCGGTATAAGGATTATTCCTGAACCGGAAATGATGGAAATTCAGGGAGATCCTGTAGAAGTATCTGAAGGGATTAAAAGTATTGTTTTTGAGCATTTAAAGGATTTAACCGGTATTCCTGATTTTACTGTGAGAGATAAGCTTGTTCATGACATTGGATTGGATAGTATCTCTAGAATTGATCTTTTGTTGTGGATTGAAAATGAGTTCGGAGTTCCTCAATATGAGCCTGATTCGTTAAGAACTGTGGGAGATGTTCTCCTTGCTTGCAGCGGACAAACTCTTTCAAAGGGACCGGTGGGATTTAAGACTGTTTCAAAGCAGTGGTACAGAAATACTGCTGGTAATTCAAGATTAGAGATTTCTGAGGGATCTATGATAACAGATGTTTTTCTCAAAATTGCTCAACAGCGCAAAAATCAGATAATAATCTGTGATCAATTAAGCGGGGAAAAAACATATTTGGATATTGTTACGGCTATTATGCTTTTAAAACCATATATAGAATCGCTGTCCGGAAAATATATTGGAATACTTCTGCCTGCAGGTGTTGCAGCTGCAATTACATACTTTTCAACTCTTTTTGCCGGCAAAATACCGGTTATGATCAACTGGACTGCCGGACAAAGAAACATTAAGCACACACTATCACTTCTTAATATTAAATGTATTATTTCGGCTGATATGTTTATCAAACGTCTTGAAAGTTTGGGAACAGATATATCGGTTTTAAAATCGTCGATTATGCTTATAGAAGAAGTCATTCAGTCAGTTTCTTTGGTTAAAAAAGTTTTAATATCTATAAGAGCAAGAGTTTCATGGAAAAGTCTTTATAAGAGTACTGTTCAGAAAGAAGCGGTAGTTTTATTTACCAGTGGGTCAGAAAACCTTCCCAAAGCAGTTCCTCTTTCGCATGATAACTTGTTAGCTAATGTTCGCGACAGTGCTGAAAAAATTAGTATTTATGAAAATGATCGCTTATTGGGAATGCTGCCGCCATTCCATTCATTTGGTTTAACTGGAGATATCATAATGCCTGTTTGTCTTGGTGTTCCGGTTGTTTATTATCCAAACCCTACTGAAGGCGGGGTCCTTTCGCGTCTCGTTGAATTTTATAAGACAACACTGATTTTGGGAACACCAACATTTTTATCCGGAATTGTGAAAGCTGCATCATCAGACCAACTTAAATCCTTGAGACTTACCTTTACCGGGGCTGAAAAATGTACTGATTCAATTTACATGGCTCTTGAGAAAAAATGCCCTTGGATGTTAGTTGTTGAAGGATACGGAATAACTGAATGTTCACCGGTTATCTCAATAAATGATGAAAAAGAACCTTTGCCTGGGACAATTGGAAGAGTCCTTTCATCACTGGAATATGTTGTTGTTCACGCTGATACAAATAAGAGAGTGGGGTATGGTAATCAGGGTATCCTTCTTGTTAGAGGGCCAAGTGTTTTTTCCGGGTATATTAATTATGACGGGCCTTCTCCATTTGTATTCTTAGATGGAAAAGAATGGTACAGGACCGGAGATTTAGTAGTTGAATCAAAAGACGGTATCTTATCTTTTCAAGGCAGACTTAAACGGTTTGTTAAGATTGGGGGCGAAATGATTTCACTGCCTGCAATTGAAAGTGTTTTGAAAAAATATTTTTCATATGGGATTGAAGAAGGTCCTGTTCTTGCAGTTGAAGCAACCTCAGACGAAATTCATCCGGAGTTAATTCTGTTTACTACAATGGATATAGACAGGGCGGCTGTGAATAAAACAATACAGGATGCAGGACTTTCTCCAATTCACAATATCAGACATGTAAAGAAAATCGAATCCATACCTGTTCTAGGAACAGGTAAAACGGATTATAGATTGCTGAAAGAGAGTATAAGATAAGAAAAAAAAGGAATAAAGAAAACGCGCCATTTTCGGCGCGTTTTCTAACCTTGAATTTCAATCGATTTATTCAGACCAGCCGCCTTCTTCAGGATCAGGGTCAGGATCAGGATCAGGATCAGGGTCAGGATCCACAATAATTTCAGTTTCTGTGGTGAGTATGTCCATTAGTATGATTAAATCATTACAATCATATCCCGGATTTGGCGTTCCATCTGAATAATACGGATCTGTCTGTCCCATTTCAAAAAAATAGATTACCTGGTTTTCAGCCAGTGAAACATAATCATTTCCGTCTTCTCCGGTTACAACATAATTTTCAACAGCATCAGCAACGCTGATTTGCCCGTCAAGGCCTGGGACTTCAGGAACCGGATCGCCATCTTTTAATACCCATACTTGTGAATCCAGGTTATTTTCTGTATCCCATTGGCTTTTCGTTTTTTGTACCCAGACTTGCTGCCACCGGCCGTTCACTTTTTCCCATTCTTTCGTCCAGTATTTTGCGGTACTTACAACATTTATGCTGGTTTCACCTTCAAATTCGGGGCTTTCCCATGCGTACATGGCTAATTCCTCAGGCGTCATTCCTCCATTAATACCGTCTGAGTCCGGTGTAATTATTTCATAAGTCGTTGTATCTCCTGTCGAAGAAGATATTTCCATGGATACATAAATATCATACCAGCTGCTTGAGCTTTGAGCATATTGAGCCGCAAGAGGAATAAGGGTTGTTGTTGATGAGGTTTTGACAATTACGCTTCCTTCAATTATCTCGAATATTTCTGTTATTCCGGGTACTTCTATCTCCGGTATATCCAGGTTGCCGTCTTTAACCCATTCGACATGGCCGTCCGCGTAGGCTCCGATTGCGCCGCCTCGATGACGACGGGCGACTTCTTCAATAGATGTAATAAACGGGGTATCGCTGTCTGCGAGAAACACAATATTTGAAGGATCTCTAACAATATGGTAAGAAACTCCTTTCAGATTTTCAATCATTCCGTAGGAGTACACCGGAGGATTACTCAAAATTGTGCCTTCTACCTCAGGGCAGTGGGTCAGTTCAAATATATTATTGTAATAAGGGGAAAGGTTTGCAGTATTTGCATAGGCATATCCGGCTGAAGATGAAGTTTTTCCACTTCCTGTCGGAGCTTGTAAAATTGTATTTTTTTTTGCAGTAAATGATTTCGCTAAATTCATTTGG
>JAVCCS010000090.1 GCA_030765365.1 Candidatus Theseobacter exili | reverse complement strand
TGGAACCTCCTGGTGCCCTTTCTAAATCCCATGGGTTGCGCACATATCCATAGAATGAGGTTTCGTTCGAGGACCCCATAGCAAATTCATCCATATTGGTTCTTCCAAAAGGAATGCCGCCGTTTTTACGAATGTTTTCTATTACTGTGGCGTTGTACGGAGAAATAAATCCTTTTAAAATATGTGATCCGCATGTCGCGGGTTCTCCTTGTACGCAGATAAGATCTTTAATTGCTATAGGTATTCCGGAAAGAATTCCGGGATCCTTTCCTTCAGCAATACAATTGTCAACTTGTACAGCTTCATTGATTGCTTTTTGACTGTTCCAATTGACATAAGCGTTAGTCCGTGAATTGCCGGTCTCGATCCTGTTAATTAGATCAGTAACGACTTCTTCAGACTTTATTTTTTTCTGGCGAACAAGTCTGGCCAGTTCACAAATTGAAGTTTCTGATAAATTCATTTTTTCACTCTATTATTCGTGGTACTTCAAAAAAACCTTTTTGTGATTTAGGAGCATTATTCAGCACCTGGTCTCTGTTAATAGATGCTTCTACTTGATCTTCACGAAAAACATTTGTAAATTCCAGAACATGAGCAGTAGGTTCAATATTTTCTGTATCAAGTTTGTTAAGCTGATGAATATAGTCGAGAATATGGTTCAATTGGGAACTGAAAAGCTTTTTCTCTTCCTCATTCAGTTTTAACCTGGCTAGTTTTGAAACATATTCTATATCAATTTCATTACTCATTCATTTTGCTCCTGACTTACTTTATTCCAGTGCTTCAGCCAATCTTACATAGGAAGAAAGGTCTATGTCTTCAGGCCTTAAACTTTCTTCTATTTCTGCTTTAATTAAGGCAGACTGAATTTCCGGTTTAGTGTATTGAAGCACCGAAGAATTTGTCAACGCGTTTTTTATCATCTTCCGCCGCGTTTTAAAACATTCCCTTATTATTGAAAAGAATCTTTCTTCTGAAGACACCTTAAAAGGCGTGGTATGGTAGAGGTCAAATTTTAGAAAAGAAGAATCTACCTTAGGAACCGGCCAGAAACAATTTTTGCCAACATGATGGATTAATGAAACTTTTGATCTGTAGGCGCTTATAATTGAAAGAGATCCGTATTGTTTGCTTCCCGGTTGTTCGAGAATACGAAGAGCTACTTCTTTTTGAACCATGAAAACAATTTTGCTGGCTTTTGTTTTTGTAATTAAAAAGCGATTAAGCAATGGCCCTGTAACTGAATAAGGTAGATTTCCGGTAATTTTAAGAGTGCCTTTTTTTAAAGGAGGAATAAATTGTTTCCAGTCCAACTTAAGAGCGTCGGCGTGAATTACCTGGATGTTTTTATAATTTTTCAGGTCTTCCTGAAGACCTTTGGCTAGTTTGTTATCTATTTCAATTGAAACAACAAACCCGGCTTTTTGTGCAAGCTGGTGAGTTAAAGCGCCTGCGCCTGCGCCTATTTCCAGAATTACATCATCAGGTTTGATTTCCAGAGCATTAATTGCTATGTCAACAATATGCCTGTCCACAAGGAAATTTTGGCCTCTTTTTTTATTAGGCGCTACGCCCCATTGGGTTAGTTTCCTGCGGAGAATAGAATATTTTACAGGATTGTCTGATTCAAATGAGTCTGGCTGATGTATAGTCATTTTGATTTCAAAATACAAAATATTAAAGTTTTATTAAATTTGTCTGTTTATAGCCATGTTTGCCGCAAGAATCACAGATTGAATCATGCTTTCTGGATTTGCTTTCCCGGAACCGGCAATTGCAAAAGCTGTTCCATGATCAGGAGAAGTTCTTATTATTGGTATGCCAACAGTTATATTGACTCCTTCATTGAAGGCAATGGTTTTAAATGCGCTAAGAGCCTGATCATGATACATCGCAACAATGAGGTCGAATTCTCCCTGAAGGGTTCGATGAAAGACTGTATCTGCAGGGACAGGTCCGTAAACCTTGTGTCCTTCTTTTTGTGCAAGCTGAATAGCTGGCAAAATTTCTTTGGCTTCTTCAGATCCGAACAGACCTTTTTCACCGGCATGCGGGTTTAGACCGCAAACAGCAACCCTTGGTGATTGGAAACCTGATTTCTTTAATGCCTCAATCCCAAGAAGAATAGTTTATAAACCTTTCCTTTTTATCAATTCAGGAACGTTTGAAAGAGCAACATGGATTGTAGTAAGAATTAAATTAAGACCATGCCCTGAGAACATCATTGAAACATCATTGCTTTTTGTCAATTCTGCAAGGTATTCGGTATGTCCGGGGCAAGTATATCCAGCTTTATGGATTGCTTCTTTACAAATAGGTGCAGTGGAAATCCCATCAACTTTACCATTCAATGCAAGATCCACGGCTGACTTGACCGATTCCATAGCTGCTTTGCCCCATCTATCCGAAATGCTTCCAAAAGTTACTTCATCATAAGGGATATCTACAATATCAATAACAGGAATATTTTTTTCCGATTTATCGTCTAAACAAAATTCATTAATTTTGTAAACCTGTTCAGTCAATCCGAGTAACTGAGATAGTTTTTGCAAATATTTAAATGATCCTATAATCACCGGAAAGCAGTTCTTCTTAACACTCAAATCACAAGCGGCTTTTAGCGCAATTTCAGGACCTATACCTGCGACATCTCCCATAGTGATTGCAATTACAGGCTTGCTTTTCATTATGGTTGCCAACTCCTTTCTTATATCTCTTCCTTCTTGCAAAAAAGTCAGAACAAAAAAATTCTGACCTTATTTGTATTCTATTAACCCGGATTTTGCAATAAGAATGAGAACCGAGTTAAAATATATTGGTTTAGATTAGGCTGAAAAAAATGCAGGCATACCAAAAAGGTTCTGCCGAGGTTTTTTACAGTTTAAGATGAGCTAATAGGTTTTAACAAATTCCATTTATCTGTTGGGAATTCCGGGTTCAACCCGGATTTTGCAATAAGAATGAGAACCGAGTTAAAATATATTGGTTTAGATTGGGCTGAAAAAACGCAGGTATACCTAACAGGTTCTGCCGAGGCTTTTGCTAGTTCAAGATAAGACAATAAGACAAACATGTTATGACGAATTCAAGATTAGGGTTAAAAAGATTTTACTCAAAAATCTCAATATAAGCTTTTAATTTGAGTTTTTCTACCCATTTGCTTTGTTCCCCGACAGCTTTTATCCTGAATATGTGATCTTCAATATCGTCCCAGGTTTCTTCTAAAGGGATAGTCCTTGGATTTCTTTTTGCTTCAACACGTATTATGTGAAACCCTACAGGGCTTTCAATAATTCCACTAACATCACCGGGTTTCATCGAGAAAGCTTTTTCCTCAATATCCTTTAGCAAGGTTCCTTTTCTGAAAAATCCCAGGTCTCCGCCTTTAGAGGCATTTGGACCTTCGGAAACCTCTGTTGCCACTACAGCAAAATTTCCACCTTCTTTAATTCTTTTTAATGTTTCTTCTGCCTTTTCTCTTGATTTATCAGGTTCTTCGCCTTTTTTTATTAAAATGTGAGATGCCTGAACCATTTCCTTTTCAGTAAATTTGTCAGGGTTATCTTTATAATGCTTTTCAACTTCCTGGGGAGAAACAGCTACTTTTTGGCCAACAACTTTTCTAACCAGGACTTTGGCACAAAGCTGTTCTTTGATTCTACCCTCAAATTCTTCATAAGAAATGCCGTCTTTTTTTAAAGCTTCAATAAATGCTGTCTTGCTGCCAAAGCGTTTTTGAATATATATCATTTTTTTTTCCAGGGCTTCTTGTGAAACTTCGATACCTTCTAATTTAGCTTCCTGAGCAATGAGCTTTCTTTCAATCAGCTGATCAATAGCCTCCATCCTGGCCTTTTTCAGTCTTTTAAGTAATTCGTCTCCGTAATAGGCATTCTTGTATTTTGCATAAAGAGGCTGGAGCATTATGTCAACTTCGGAAGATGTTATTACATCGTCATTTACTATTGCAACAATCTTGTCAACTACAGCGCCCGTGACAAGTAACGGTAAAAACAATAAAAGTACTAAAGCAGTAGGAATTCGCATAATTAACCTCAAATAAAATTTAATAAAAGTTCAACAGAATTTCGCTAGTTTAACCGATAACAGGCAAAAGCGGAATAAATATATCATAAAAATTACTCAATCAGTCAATCTGTTGCAATAGTTTTTTTATCATATTCAGTAAAATTTGTGTATTTCCGTTGCTTAACGGTATTATTTCCCTGTCAACATGAATTGTTTCTCTGAAACGGCGCAGGATAATCCTCTCCTTGCTTGATTCAATAGAAGTTATCCCGATAGCAGCAGCTAATAGTTTGATCTCTGATACTGTGAACAGCCATTCAAAATGGTCTGGTACTGGTCCAAAACGATCTTCGGTTTCAAGATGAATTTCGTGGATCTGATCCAGTGATTTAGCGGCAGATAATTTTCTATATAACTCCATTTTAATTGGTTCTTCAGGTATATAGATATCGTCAATATAAGGGGAAATGCCAAGATGAATTGTTACGTCAAGTTCCGCTTCAACGGGTATTCCCTTGATTTTATTGACAGACTGCTGAAGAAGTCTGCAATAAAGATCGAAACCAATTGTTGCAATATGACCGTGTTGCTGCCTGCCGATTAGATTACCTGCTCCACGTATTTCCAGATCTCTAAGCGCAATTTTAAATCCTGAACCCAGATCTGAAAAATCCTCAATTGATTTGAGCCTTTTTTTTGCTGCTGGGAGTAAAGATTGAAGAGGGTTGTAAAGCAGATAAGCATAGGCTCTTCTATTATATCGTCCAACCCGTCCTCTGAGCTGGTAAAGCTCAGCTAATCCAAATCGCTCGGCTCTATCTATAATAATTGTATTTGCATTCGGAATATCAAGTCCGGATTGAACTATTGTGGTGCAAACAAGGACCTGTATACTGCCGGCGACAAATTTTTTCATTATTTCTTCAAGTTCATGTTCATGCATTTGACCATGAGCCACGGCAACAATTATACCGGGAACAGAGTTTCGGATTCTGTCAGCAACAGGTTTGATTGATGCAATCCTGTTGTGAAGAGAAAAAATCTGGCCATTTCTGGATGTTTCACGAACAATAGCGTTTCGAATAATGTCCCAGTCGAATGGGCCAAGAATTGTTTCTACCGGCAGCCTGTCTTCAGGCGGAGTTGTAATAAGACTTATATCCCTTGCTTCCAACATAGCCAGGTAAAGAGTCCTTGGTATAGGAGTAGCACTTAGTGTTAACAAGTCTACCAGTTTTTTCATTTGCTTAAGTTTTTCTTTATGAATTACGCCAAAACGCTGTTCTTCATCAATAATAACAAGGCCAAGATTTTTAAAATGTACATCTGATTGCAAAAGCCGATGCGTTCCGATCAGAATATCCACTTTGCCTGCTTTCACTTCTTTTAAAATTGCCGATTGCTCACCTTTTGTTCTGAATCTTGAAATCATTTGAATATTAATAGGGTAGTCAGCCATTCTTTCCTTGAAAGTATAAAAATGTTGCTGAGCAAGAACAGTTGTAGGGACAAGAAGCGCTGCCTGCTTTTCTTCCATAACAATTTTAAAAGCTGCTCTCATTGCTACTTCAGTTTTACCGTATCCGGCATCACCGCAAACTAGTCTGTCCATTGGTTTTTTTGATTCCAAATCCTTTTTTATTTCAATTGTTGCCTGAATCTGATCCTGCGTTTCAGAATATATAAATTCTGACTCGAATTCTTTTTGCCATTCTGTATCCTTGGTGCAGGCATATCCTTCGGTTGATTCTCTTTGAGCCTGTGTTTCAAGCAGATTGGCTGCCAGATCCATTAAAACTTTTTCAGCTTTGGCTTTTGACCGGCTCCACGACGATGCGCCAAGTTTGTTCAATGAAGGAGGCGTTGACCTGAAAGCGATATACTTTTCAAGAAGATTTATTTGATCTACCGGAACATATAGGCGTGCTTTATCCTGATATTCTATCTCAAGATACTCACCCTGTTTTTCATCTTCTTCAAATTTGCGTAGTTGAATGTATTTACCGATTCCATGGTTAATATGTACAACAAAGTCGCCTGGAACAAGCTCGGTGAAATTTCTAATCGGAATACCGGCTTCATATTTTCTTTTTGGCCTGCGAGTACGGTATCTTCTGAAGATTTCGTGGTTTGTTACCACTACTATCCTGTTTTCAAGAATAATGAATCCGCTTGTAAGATTTCCTTCAACAAGGAATAGTTTTTCATTAATCCAATGCTGTTTCTCTTTTTCATTAAGAATTTCAATGAACCGGGTTTTTTCTCCTTCATTGGAGCAGACCAGGTAAACTTTATCTGCTTTTGTGAATGAGCTTGTTAAAAAAAACAAAGCTGCTTCATTCCCGCGAGGGAACCGTATTTCCGGAAGAACTTCAGATTGAAAAGCACTTATTCTGCTAATATTTGCCCGGAGTTCATCCTTCTTTGCTATATCATCAATGTTCCCAGGCAAATCTGATATATAAATATGCGGGTTTCTTAATTGATGTTTGAACAGTTCTTCAGATGAAAAAAAGTACTCGTTATTTTCTGCTTTAATGTTTAGCTCAACTTCTGATGATTTTTTAATGACTTCAGCTGGTTCAATAAAAATAATCCTGCAATCTTTGTCTAAATAATCCATAAGTCCGTCCAGCGATTGTTCTGATTTTTCCAGAAGTTCCATTTCTATACAGGGAATAATAAATATTTTCTCAACAGATCCTGAAGAACGCTGCGTTGCCGGATCAAACCACCTTATTGATTCGACTTGATCTGAAAAAAATTCAATTCTAATCGGTTGATCACAATTCGGTAGAAATATGTCTAGCAGAAAGCCTCTTACACTGAATTCTCCCTTACCTTCGGTTGAAGGAACCCTTTGATATCCCCAGTCCACCAGAGTTTTAATAATGGTATCTCTGGAAAGTTCTGCTTGGACAGCTATTGGCATAAGGTTCTTCTGGAAGCTTTTTAACGACAGGATTTTGTGCATAAGAGCTTCCACTGTTGTTAAAACAATATAACGCGAATTCTTTGGTTTTAAGCAGAGCTTTGACAGTGTGGAAAACCTTTCTCCAACAATATCAATGTGCGGCGGGACTTTTTCCTGTGGGAGAGTTTCCCAGGAAGGGAAGGTCAGAACATCCGATCCATTGAAAAAACGCAGGTCCTCTGACAGATCGTCAAACTCACGTGACCCTTGAGTTATTACAAGGAGTGAGGATTTTATTTTTTGGAAAAAAAGTGACAGAAAAGCGGCTTTCGAGGAATCCCATAGACCACTGATCCAAATGGATTTTGAGATTGCCGCTTTTTCAGCCAGACGGCTAAACTCACTCATTTCTTTTAGAATTATGTGATTTGCATGTTTCATCAAGTTACTTATAAATATGGTCAGAATTAATCCATATTCTGAACAATTGCATTTCCAAATTCAGAACATTTCAGAAGTTGAGCACCTTCCATAAGTCTTTCAAGGTCGTAAGTAACCTGTTTCTTGATAATAGCTTTTTCAAGACCGTTTTCAATTAGCCTGGCAGCTTCATGCCACCGTATATGATCAAGAAGCATTACACCTGAAAGGATAACAGATCCCGGATTAACCTTGTCCTGTCCTGCGTATTTGGGCGCGGTCCCGTGAGTTGCTTCAAAGACAGCGACTCCGTCTCCGATGTTTGCTCCTGGTCCCAGTCCCAGACCGCCAACCTGAGCAAGCAAAGCGTCCGACATATAATCTCCGTTAAGATTGGGAAGAGCCAAAACGCTGTATTCGGTAGGGCGGGTTAAAATCTGTTGAAACATAGCATCAGCTATACGGTCCTTGATCATAACCTTGTTTTCAGGAACTTGACCTCCGAAATTTTTCCATACTTCATCTTCAGTAATGGTTTTTTCAGAAAATTCTTCTTTGGCAAGTTCATAACCCCAGTCGCGAAATGCGCCCTCGGTGAATTTCATTATATTGCCTTTATGTACCAGGGTGACGCTGTTTCTCCCGGAATCAATTGCGTATTGAACAGCTTTTCTTACAAGTCTTTTTGTTCCTGTCACGCTGATTGGTTTAATACCAATACCGGAATCTTCGCGTATACCGCAGTTCATCTCATTGTTAAGGAAATCGAGCACTTTCCTAACCTCTTCAGATCCTTTTTGCCATTCAATGCCGGCATAAACATCTTCGGTATTTTCTCGAAAAATAACCATATCAACTTTTTCAGGGTTTTTAACAGGAGATGGTACGCCTTTGTAATATTTTACGGGACGGACACAGGCATACAATTCCAGTTTTTGACGTATCGATACGTTAAGGCTTCTGAATCCGCCTCCAACAGGTGTTGTAAGGGGGCCTTTAATAGCAACGCGATATTCACGAATAGCAGAAAGAGTTTCTTCTGGAAGCCAGTGATTACAAATGTTCTTTGCTTTTTCCCCGGCATAAATTTCTTTCCATTCAATTTTCTTTTTGTCTCCGTAAACCTTTTTTACAGCCGAATCAATAACATTTACCGCTGCAGCCCAAATATCAGGACCTATGCCGTCTCCTTCTATGAAAGGGATTATTGGAAAATCAGGAACAATAAGAGTTCCATCTTTATTAATAGTGATTTTTTCTGCCATGATAAACCTTTCTGTTATATGAAACGTAGTGCTAAAATTTAGCTTTTACAAAATTTTCTATACGGTCAATACCTTTATTAATATTTTCCATTGAGCTGGCATATGACAATCGCAAATGCGCATCATTTCCAAATGCTGACCCGGGAACAACTGCTACCAGAGCCTCTTCAAGAAGCTCTTTTGCAAATTGATCGGAAGAAATATCCAGATCATGAATCCCGGGGAAAACATAAAACGCACCTTGCGGAAGTAAGCATGAAAATCCAGGTATAGCTCTAAGTCTTTCGACAATATGGTTGCGTCTTTGGCGGAAAACTTCTTTCATTTCAAGTACGCATGATTGATCAGACTGAATAGCTTCAAGAGCGGCCCATTGCGCTATTGATGTCGGGTTTGAAGTGCTGTGGCTCTGGAGCCTGTTGATAGCGCCTGCAACTTCTTTGGGTGCCGCAAGATATCCAATTCTCCAGCCTGTCATTGAATAAGTTTTAGATACCCCGTCAACAACGATTGTACGGTCAAAAATGTCAGATCCCAGAGAAGCGATTGATGAGGTGTTTTCAGGGTTATCGTAGATCAGCTGGCTGTAAATTTCATCAGATATTACAAAAAGATTATTCTTGACCGCAATTTCAGCAATCTTTTCGAGTTCCGCAGTTGAATATACCGAACCAGTCGGATTTGACGGACTGTTAAGAATAAGGATTTTTGATTTATCAGTTATTGCTTTTTTCAAAGCTTCCGGCGACATCTTGAATTCAGAAACTTCATCAGTAGAAACAAATACCGGTTTTGCTTCAGCAAGCTTTACAAACTCAGGGTATGAAACCCAGTAGGGCGCACCAATTAGGACTTCATCACCACTTTCACAAAGTACCTGAATAATATTATACAATGAATGTTTAGCCCCGCAGCTCACAATTATCTGTTCGGGTTCATAACTTAATCCTTTGTCTTTTTCAAAAAGTGAGCATACAGCCTTTTTTAAAGAAGGCATTCCTGAACTGAGCGTGTATTTTGTCTGTCCGGATTCAATCGCTTTGATTGCGGCATTTTTGATATGATCAGGTGTATCAAAATCAGGTTCACCCGCTCCAAAACCGACAACATCTTTACCATCTGATTTCATAGCTTTTGCGCGGCTGGAAATAGCCAGGGTTGCCGATTCATTTACAGAAAGAATTCTTTTTGAAAAATTAAAATGGTCAGACATAGATATTCTCCATTTTTTTATTTGCTAACAATATGCTGTTATTTTTTGCTGTAGAAGTTTTCAATAACATCTCTAATATCATTTTTATCAAAATCCAGAATTGCTAATTCGCGTTTT
>JAVCCS010000319.1 GCA_030765365.1 Candidatus Theseobacter exili | reverse complement strand
TCGCTTAAATCTCGCTATATTTTGCGAGAAAAACTCATCTTCCATATTGCTGTAAATTGCGTAACTACAAATATTACCATCAGGAAGAAGATACTTTGAAGATAAAATTTTAAGTAGATCCAAGCTGCCGCTTGTGTCTACAATACAATCAAACTGCTCATTGAGTTCATTGAAGGACAATGCTTGATCCGCAGAAGTATTTTTACGTACGAATTCCCGTTGCTCTGGGCGTCTGGCGGCAATAACAACTTTTGCGGCTCCTCGCAGTTTCAGGAAAGTGGCAAACAGACAGCCAGTTACCCCGGCGCCGGAAATAAGAATTGTTTTCCCAGTGGTGTCAATCAATGCGGCTGAAGAAAAAATTTCTTTCTGGCAACTAATCATCATTGCTTTACGCCAATTTATTCCGTCTGGTATTTTCTGCATATACAGGAAAAATGACGGAACATCCTCTTCCTTGATCTCTTTGTCCGCCAACATAGCTTTATAATCACGGATCATACCATATTCAGCGAAACCACCCCATGCTGAGTACAGTCCTTCCTTAGTATTAGCATCAGGGTAGATTGCATAGGGACGAGCAACCAAATCTCCTACTGCAAAGTTGCTTACCTTTTTACCGGTTTCAACCACTACACCTATCGATTCATGACCGAGTATTGCCGGGTAAGTTAAACCAAAATCAAATGAATTTTCAACTATATGTCGATCTGTCGTATTACAAAAAAGACAACTTTTAATTTTCACCAGACAATCATATTCGCCTATTGATGGTACCGAAACATTCCATAATTCAATATCTCCTTTGCCGTTGGTTATCAAAGCTTTCATAGCTATTACTCCTTCCAATTTATAGTTATTGCTAATAAGGAATTATCCCCGGCACATATTTTTTTGTAAATGTCCAAGGCCTCTACTGGACTTACTGACTTAATCATTGCATCAGCCTTGAGACATCCAGAAGCAAAACCTTGCAATACAGCTTGTGAACTTGCATTATTTCCAGATCCTGTAGGAAAATATGCAGTTACCTGATTGTTGTGAAAATTAGCATAATTAAGACTTATTTCCCCGTCATACCAAGAAAGAAAGACCATTTTTGAATCCTGATTCATATCAAGAAAACGAGATGCATTGGAAATTAAATTCTTATTGGCAGTTGCTTCTGCAACTACATTTACATTGCCTTCTGAAATCTCAGCAATTTGTTCTGCCAAATTATCGTCAAATGGATTTAAAACATGCTCTGTTACATATTGTCGGGAGATATCAGCCCGAATTGAATCCGGTTCAATAGCAATTACTTTAGCACCGCGGGCTCTGCACCATTGCCCGAAAAAATTACCAATAAGTCCCTGACCACTAATTAACACTGTATCCTGCTCAGTAATTCCTGCCATTGAAGCGGCATTTAAGCCAACACCTGGAAGCACAAAAATTGCAGCATGCTTCATAGGGACTCCTTTAGGGATCCTGCAACAGTTAGCCTCCTGTAAGACCTGGAGAGAAGACTGTGCTCCCCACACACTGTTGATTTCAGTTTCAATTCTATTACCCGCTCCGCAAACTTTGTCTCCTGGTTTAAACTTATTGACACTACTGCCGGCTTCCAGTACTGTTCCAGATGCCATATAACCGGGAACAAGTGGGAACGTCCCATTACTGGTACGTTCCCCGGTAATGATTGAACGTTCTGTGCCAATACTAATTCCTGAATAATCTATTTTTACCAAAATCTCATTTGGCTTAATGCCAGGGACTTCAAATTCTTCAAGTTCTGGACTGTTGACTTTACTAAATACGATTGCTTTTGTTTTCATTTTTTATTCCCTTTGATTTATGGTTTTTTATTATTTATCTTATTATTAATTATAACTTATGGTGACTTTTCTCTTTACTTATTTTTATATTTCTATATATTCTCTTAGAACCTTTGGGCATGACACTGACGCATAGTTATGAGACAGTATAATTATAGTGCTTTTTTTAAAAAAGTCAACACCAATTGAAAAAAATAACCCAAAACAGCAAAAGTATTTTTTCTACTCAATTATTTGTATGTATCCCTATCAAAATCAAGTAATAAATACTCATTTGCGCATTGCAATCACTATATTTTTCGACTAACCTAGGCAATAAAAGTAACAAGATCGAAGTGAATTTGAATATCCGCCTCTTCCGCTGAAAACTTTTCCCTCCCATAACCTTTATGACCAAGACCTGCGCCACCGCGTTTGGCACGATTTTCGAGGGTTGAATTTGTTTTGGTTACTCGTTTTGATGAAGGTGTTGCCAAGCCATAAGGATCTTCCAAACCTGAACGTCGATTCAATTCTTTCTGGAACAAGTTTTTTTGACTTCACGAAGCTATCCTTTAGCAACAGGCCATACTCTCATGACTTTTTTAATCCATTTTTCTTGATCTTTACTCATTTTAATAATCCTTAATTTTAAAAGCCGTTATATATCCGACAAAGGATACAATACAGCCTCAAAAAGATATTACAAGTTTTTGTAAGAAAAAATGGTTTTATTTCAGAAAAAAGAGTGACGTGTTACACTTGTGGTAACACGTCACTCTTTTTTCTGAGAATAAACTTGGGGTGAGGCAGAGTCTAAGCAGCACGGCTCTTTTT
>JAVCCS010000171.1 GCA_030765365.1 Candidatus Theseobacter exili | reverse complement strand
CATTGTCCAATCATTTTTTATTGCTTTGTGGTTAGAGAATCCTGGTCAATTTCAGAATGTGCAGATAGTACCAAATCCTGGATGGGCGTTTCGCTTGTTGGTTATGGTTACACTGACTTCTGGAACAGCTTTTATTATGTGGCTTGGTGAACAGATATCGGAACGCGGAATAGGTAACGGTATTAGTTTGATTATTTCTGCTGGAATTGTATCGCGTATTCCAACAGCTGCACATCAAACATATTTGTTAATCAGTCCAGCTAATCCTGAAATGGGTACTATAGGTGGTTTACAGGCCGTTTTAATGGGTGTTCTGTTTGTTGCTGTTGTTGCTGCCGTCGTTTTGGTAACACAGGGTCAAAGAAAAATACCTGTGCAATATGCAAAACGAATTGTAGGAAGAAAAGTATTTACAGGACAAAGTACATATTTGCCGTTGCGTGTAAATCAAGCGGGTGTTATTCCAATTATTTTTGCTGTGTCAATCATGATGTTTCCAAGTACTATTGCCGCATTTATGCCAAACAGCGCTGTTATGCGCGGTGTTTCAGGATGGCTTCAGCAAAGTGGATTTTTGTATAATGTTTTCTATATGTTCCTTATTATATTTTTCAGTTATTTCTATACTGCGATCACATTTAATCCACTTGATATTGCTGATAACATGAAAAAATCCGGGGCTTTTGTTCCGGGTATTAGGCCAGGCAAAGCAACTACAGAATATCTTGATTATGTAATGACAAGAATTACGTTATCCGGCGCACTTTTTCTAGCTTTTATTGCTGTAATGCCAAGCATAATAAATAGAGGAATGGGGCTTCCTTATTTGGTAGCAAGTTTTTTTGGCGGCACTGGATTGCTGATTATTGTAGGTGTTATGCTTGATACTATGAAACAGGTTGAATCACAGTTGCTAATGCGTCATTATGACGGATTTATGAAAAAAGGCAAAATCAGGGGTCGCTATTAATTTTGCTCAATATATGGATTAAGAGAGATTAATATGAGAATTATATTATTAGGTCCTCCTGGTGCAGGAAAAGGCACACAAGCTGTTGAGCTTAGTAAAAAGGTAGGCCTTATACATATTTCAACTGGAGATTTGTTTAGAGAAGCTCTTAAAAAAGAAACGCCTGTTGGATTAATAGCTAAAGGATTTATGGAAAAAGGTGAACTGGTTCCAGACAAAACGGTACGAGATATTGTTGTTGAAAGAATTGAAAAAGAAGATTGTCAAAAAGGATTTTTGCTAGATGGTTTTCCTCGTACGATTGTTCAGGCACAAATGCTTGATAAAACCCTGATGCAAAAGAAAATTAAGATTGATTTGGTTCTAAATATTGAGGCAACAAAAGAAACCGTAATATCCAGGTTAACAGGACGTCGAATATGCCGGACATGCGGCGCTAATTATCATGTAATAAACATTCCTCCGAAAGAGCAGGGAATATGTGATCAATGTGGAGGTGAGCTTTATCAAAGAGATGATGATAAAGAAGAAACAATATTGAGACGTCTTGATATTTATGAGTCACAGACGAAGGCATTAATTGAATATTATATAAATCAGGGCACCCTTTGTGTTGTTGATGGTAATGCAGCCAGAGAAAAAACATTTAACGAGATGTTAAAGGCTATCGAGACCTTAACCATCTCTAAGTCCTGAGAAAGGCCAGCAGGGAATGATAATAATCAAGTCCCAGCGGGAGATTGAAAAAATGAGGGTGGCAGGCAGGATGACTGCTGAAATAATGAATCATCTTGAAAAGCTGATATGCCCTGGCAGAGTTACTAAAGAAATAGATGCGTTAGCAGAAAAGCTTATAATAGGTAAAGGAGGAATTCCCGCATTTAAAGGCTATATGGGATACCCCGCTAGCGTTTGTGTTTCGGTTAATGAAGAAGTTGTACATGGAATTCCTGGTAAAAAGGTCTTGCAGGATGGAGATATAGTAAGCCTTGATTTAGGAGTTCTATATGATGGATATTACGGTGATATGGCAAGAACCTTCCCTGTTGGGAAGATATCCGAATCTGCTCGTGACTTGATTGAAACAGCAGAGCAGGCTTTGGAAAGAGGTACATTACAGTCAAAGCCGGGTGGTTGTTTGGGTGACATTTCTAATGCTATAGAATCGTTTGTGGTAGAAAAAGGCTATACAGTAGTAAGAGACTATGTAGGCCATGGGATAGGGAAGAAGATGCACGAAGAGCCCCAGATTCCTAATTACGGGAATCCTGGTACGGGTCCAAGGCTGGAAGTTGGAATGGTTTTAGCTATTGAGCCAATGGTTAATATGGGAACTTATGATGTTCAGGTTTTGCAGGATAACTGGACGGTAATTACCCGTGACAAAAAAATATCAGCTCATTTTGAGAATACAGTGGTTATTGGAGAAAATGGGCCGGAGGTTATTACGTGTCAAAAGAAGAAGCATTAAGAATTGAAGGAACAGTTGTTGAGCTTTTGCCAAACACAATGTTCCGTGTGGAATTAGAGAACGGGCATCGTGTGTTAGCCCATATTTCCGGGAAAATACGGATGAATTTTATCAAGATTTTGCCGGGTGATAAAGTAACTCTTGAGATGAGTCCGTATGATTTGTCAAAGGGAAGAATTGTTTACAGGGAAAAGTAAACGGTTTTTTAAAAGGATAAAAAAATGAAAGTAAGATCATCAGTTAAAAGAATTTGTGAACGGTGCAAAATTGTACGTCGTCGGGGCGTAGTATACGTTATTTGTACAAATCCGAGACACAAACAACGACAAGGATAGATGTAATTTTGCCATAAAGGAGTAAATCCAGTGCCAAGGATTGTAGGAGTAGACATACCAAAAGAAAAACAGATTGAGACAGCGCTTACTTATGTGTACGGAATAGGTTTGACTACAGCCGGAAAAGTATTGAAAAAAGCTAATATTGATTCTGATAAGCGGGCAAAAGATCTCAATGAAGAGGAGATCAGCCGGATTACGGCGGTTCTCCAAAAAGACTATTTTATTGAAGGTGACTTGAGGCGTGAAATTTCTCAGAATATAAAGCGTCTCATGAGCATAGGTTCCTATCGGGGTTTTAGACATAAAAAAAGTTTGCCCGTAAGAGGCCAGAGAACGCATACAAATGCCAGAACTCGAAAAGGCCCCAAAAGGACAGCGGGAATAAAAAAGAAGAAATAAGGAGGAGATTGTGGCAGCAAAAAGCAGCCAGAAAAAGGGTGTAAAAAAGGCTAAAAAGGCAATAGTAAAAAATGTTCCTATAGGACTTGCGAATGTTCAGGCCACATTTAACAATACTATTGTTAACATCACAGATCAGCGTGGAAACACAGTTTCATGGGCATCAGGTGGTTGTGCCGGTTTTTCAGGCGCAAGGAAAAGCACCGCTTTTGCGGCACAGCAGGTAGCGACTAATGCAGCGCAAAAGGCAATGGAACATGGAATGAGAGAAATAGAGGTAAGTGTGAGTGGTCCAGGCGCAGGTCGTGAATCTGCAATTCGTGGATTACAAGCTGCAGGACTTACAATTACATTGATTAGAGACGTTACTCCTATTCCTCATAACGGATGCAGACCGCCCAAAAGAAGGCGTGTATAAATAATTACGGATATTTTGTAACAAGGAGATAGAATAGATGGCTCGTTATACAGGTCCCAGATGCAGGATTTGCCGCCGAAATGGAACAAAGCTTTTTTTAAAAGGCCAGAAATGTTTTGGAGCAAAATGCATACTGGAGCGAAGAAACAGTCCTCCAGGGCAGCATGGAATAGGAAAAAGAAGAAAGAAAACATCCAACTATGGAATTCAGCTTCGTGAAAAGCAGAAACTGCGTAACTATTATGGAATGTTAGAAAAGCAATTGAAAATTTTCTTTAAGCGTGCAGTAAAGAAAAAGGGTGTAACCGGTGATAATCTTTTACGTATGTTAGAGCTTAGGTTGGATAATATTGTTTATCGTCTTGGTTTTGCATCTACTAAAAGTATGGCGCGTCAATGGGTTTGCCATGGACACTTTATTGTAAACGGAAAAAGAGTGGATATTCCTTCATATATAGTTAAAGAGAAAGATATAATAGAAGTTGTTGCAAAAGAAAAAGTGAGGGCAAGAATCAAAGAAACTCTAGAGATAACAGCGTCGTGGGAAGTGCCAGACTGGTTAAGTATTGATAGAAAGGCTATGAAAGGTGCAATCCTGAAAGAGCCTGAAAAGGATGATATTACAGTACCCGCAAACGAGCAGCTTGTAGTGGAATTGTATTCAAGGTAAATATTGTATTCATTAGAGAATTTGGAAAATATTCGACAAAAGAGGTGAATTATGGGAGTTATGCTGGGAAAGTTCGAACTGCCCAATAGGTTGTTACGTGATGATGAAACTGCAACCTCAACATATGCAAAGTTTATTGCTGAACCTTTTGAAAAGGGTTTTGGGAATACTATTGGTAATTCTTTGCGCCGGGTTCTTCTTTCATCAATTGAGGGTGCAGCGATAATGTCAGTAAAAATTGACAATGTTCTTCATGAATTTTCAACAATTGATGGAGTTGTGGAGGATGTGCCGGAAATTATACTTAACCTTAAAAATGTTCTTTTTCAGGCTCATACCCGAGACCCAAAGATTTTGGTCTTGGATGTTGAGAAAAAAGGATTAATTACTGCCGGGGATATAACACCTGATGCAATGTTCGAAGTAGTGAATCCGGATCATATAATTGCAAATCTTGATCGTAAGGTAAAGATTAGAATGGAGTTTAAGGTTGGTATTGGTCGTGGATATTGTCCTTCAGAGCGCAACAAAGAGGATGAACAGATAATAGGTGCGGTTCCTATAGATTCAATTTTTACGCCAGTGCGTAAGGTTAAATACTATGTAGAAGAGACTCGGGTTGGTCAAATGACGGATTTCGACAGACTGAATATTGAGGTATGGACAGACGGAAGGATAACTCCTGAAGAAGCGCTTAGGCAGTCAGCTGGTATTCTTCGCCATCATTTGGATGTATTTGTTAATTATGATGAGAATTATGTGGAATTTGAGCAGGAAATATTAGAGGAAGAAAGTGAAACTGCAGAACTTGAAAGATTACTCAATATGAGTATTGAGGAAATTGAGCTGTCTGTAAGAGCTTCAAATTGTATAAGGTCTGCAAATATTAAGACAATTGGAGAGCTTGTTCAAAAAAGCGAACCAGAGATGCTGAAATATCGTAATTTTGGCAAAAAGTCTTTGAACGAAATAAAGAAAATTATTTTAGATATGGGACTATCTCTTGGAATGAATGTTAAAGAAATTCTTGCAAAACCAGAAGCAGAAGAAGCAGAAACAGAAGCGCAGCCTTTTGCCCTTCAGAACCCTGATGTGATTGGTTGAAACACCCGGGCGCCGTAAAGGAATAGAAGACAATGAGACATCGTAAAAAAATAGCAAAGCTGAATATAACCAGCAGTCATAGAAGAGCCCTTATGGCAAATCTTGTAAGGGGTCTTTTAGAACACGAAAAAATTACTACGACTTTAGCAAAAGCAAAGTTATCAGGAAGAATGGCCGAGAAAATGATTACTCTTGCGAAAAAGGGTGGGCTACATGCGCAGAGACAGGCTGTGGCTTTTCTTCAGGATAAAAAGCTTGTAAGCAAACTTTTTAAGGAAATAGGCCCGCGCTTTACAAACAGGGCTGGCGGATATACAAGAATTTATAAAATTGGACTTCGAAAAGGTGATGCCGCTTCTATGGCTATACTAGAATTAGTTGGAGAGACGTTTAAGGATGAAGATGTTGTTCCTGAAAAGCCTGGAGCTGAAAAGAAGGGAAAAAAGGCACAGGCAATAACACCTGAGGTAAGTGACAAAGAACAATCAGCACCTGTTGGAGATGCTGAACCTGATGTTTCTGAGGAAAGTATAGAGGATACTCCTTCTGTTGAAACTCCCCTAGAAGACACTGCTGATGAAGCGATTGAGGGCGATGCTATAGAAGAAAACGCAGATGATGTTACAGACAAAAAAGAAGAGAGTGCAAACTCTGCTGAAGATAATGAAAAGAATATTCCTGAAGGAAATTCTTGATTCCCAAGCCTGATTTAGCAGCAAAAGTATTATACTTTGAAAATACAGGTAGAAGAGGGATCCATAAAAAAAATTATGCTGACTTATTATATTGTTTTAAGGTTTTTTATAACTTTTTCCATGGCTTTCATGTTATCTCATCACCTTAATATTAGTGTGTCTAATGCTTCTGATCTTGTTGAAAATACAAGGCTTATCTCTGGCAAACCCGATAATACGGACCTGACCCAGGAAACCCTTGATAATGGTATGTCTGTTATTGTCAAAAACATACCAAAGTCAGAACTTATAACGCTAATGATCTATGTCGGAGCAGGAAGTACTTCAGAAGGCTCTTTAATGGGGAGTGGTTTGGCCCATTTGGCAGAACACATGATTTTTCAGGGTGCTGAACATGGGTCTGACTCAGAAATGGGACGAAAGATCGAGGGGCTGGGCGGTGAAATTAATGCGTTCACGTCTTACGATCACACAGCATATTATATAGTCGTTCCTTCTGCTTCATTTTCTGAAGCATTGAAGATTGTTACAGAGCCATTTTTATCGCTTAATTTCACTGATGAATCCTTTGCAAATGAAAAGGGAGTAGTTCGCAAAGAAATTAATATGCGTTCGGATAACCCTGACGTTACTATACGGAAACTTCTTTGGAGTACAGCATATAGGGTTCATCCATATAAACATCCCCTAGCTGGATATGTAGATTTGATGGACAAGTTAACACCTGGTGATTTGCAGAAATTTTATGACAGAAATTATGTTCCTGAAAATATGGCGATAGTTGCTGTTGGTGCTATCAGTGAGAGTATAAGGAAGGAAATAAAAGAGAATTTTGGTAGAATTAAGAGGCGTTCTTTTGAACCAAAAACATTTATTGCTGAACCAATTCAAACAGGACAGCGATATGTTAAGGAACAGGGACACGTTTCACTTACAAGATCAATGCTTGTTTTTAAAGCCCCTTCATACAATCATCCGGACGCGCCAGCCCTGGACGTTCTTGCAATCGTTCTTGGGCGCGGAAAAAGTTCCAGATTATATAAAAAGCTTAAACAAGAGCAGCAATTGGTTTATTCGGTGAGCGCTTGGAGTCATACCCCTTCAGGTCCAGGGTTATGGGGTATTTCGATACTTTCTGAGGATGATAAAAACGAAACAGCAATACAAGAATCATTAAATATTCTTGAAAGCATGAAGGTTGATTCAATAACGTCCGAGGAATTAAAAAAAGCTATAAACAGAATTGAAAGTGAACATGTCTTTTCTTTGGAAACTGTTCAGGGACAGGCACTGGACTTAGGAACAAGCTGGATTCTTACAGGAAATGCTTCATATACGGAACATTATATTAGCGAAATAAAAAAAGTTACCAGGGATGATATTAAACGGGTTGCCGGTAAATATTTTAAACCTGAATATATGTCCATAGCTGTTCTTTCTCCGGAAGCTGCTGTTAAGAAAAGAACGGAAAAGAAAAAAGATAAAAATGAAGAATTGGATATTAAAAAATATGTTCTTAATAAGGGTTTAACTCTGCTTGTTGCCAAAGATAGCGCGCGGCCAATAGTTTCCATTAGAATTGTTGGATTAGGCGGATTAATGGATGAAACCGAGAAAACGAACGGTGTCTATAATCTTATGAGTTCGCTACTGATAAAAGGGACTAAGGAATACACTGCTGATGATTTTGCAGATTTGATAGAAATCCAGGGAGGAAAGTTTTCATCGTATAGTGCAAACAATTCTTTTGGCCTTTCATTTGATATACTTAATGAACATTTAAATAATACGCTTAATTTAGCATCCAGAATGCTTTCTGAGTCCATTTTTGCAGTGGAAGAGATACATAAGGCAAAGCAGCAGACTCTTGCAGCTATTAGGGCAAGAGAGGAAAGACCATTACAGGTAGGTATTATGAAACTTCGCAAAGTGCTTTTCGAGAACCAACCTTTAGGTATGGATCCTCTGGGAACGATGCAAAGCGTTGAAGATATTGATAGGGAAGATATTCTTGTTATCCACAGAAAAGCCGTATGTCAGAGAAATATTGTCGTAAGTATTATGGGTGATATTAATGTAGAGAAGACATTAGAAATGGTTAGAGATCATTTTGACAAGCTTCCTGAAGGTAAAAGGATTTCATTAATTAAAAAAGCTTTTAAGCCGTTGCCGGAAAAGAAAGAATATATAATCAGAAGAAATCAATCACAGGCTGTGATTTTACTTGGAGTAAGGGGGCCTTCTTTTTTGGAAGAAGACCGTTATTCAATGGACCTTTTAGCTGCTCTTTTTTCAGGACAGGCTTCAGGTGTTTTTGATAGATTAAGGGATAAACTTGGTGCTGTGTATTATGTGGGTGGTACAAATACTTTTGGATTAGATGCAGGATACTTTATGATTTTCGCAGGAACGGTTCCCGGGATGATGAAAGATGTTCAAAAAGGAATAAATTCTGAATTGGAACGCATTGTGTCTGAAGAAATTCAGCCGGAAGAGATCAAGAGGGTCAAAAACAACTTAATAGGTGGTTTTGCAAGAGAGCATCAAACATTGTCTTCAAGGGCGTTTGAAGCGGCACTGAATGAACTGTATGGATTGGGATATAGTAATTTCATGCACTTTGAAAAAAGGATTCGAGATTTATCACCTGAAAAAGTGCATGAAGCTTCAAACAAGTTTTTGAATAAAAATAATAGAGTTATTGTTTGGGTTGTTCCAGAAACACAAAACAATAAAGATGCAAATATACAAAAGCTTTCAGAAAAGGGAATAAACAATGATGGTTGAAAAAAAATTTAATCCTGAAGAAAAAAAATCTTTTGAAAACCATTTGTTTATGGGATTAATTTCTTCCCTGAGTACAGGAGCTTTAGTCCATTTAGGAAAAACACCTGATCCTGTAACAAATGAAATGCATAATGATAGAGAAGCAGCAAAAGTTAGTATAGACATGTTATGTGTATTACAGAAAAAAACGCATGGCAATTTAACACAGGATGAAGAAACGGTTCTTGCTTCAAGCATAAGCAGTTTGCAGTTAGCTTACGTGCAGAATATTAACAAACCTGAAGAAAAGGTTGCAAACACAAAGAATGAAGCTTCTTCCTCACAGGAACAGGAAGATCAGCAGGAATCTAACACAGAGGACAAAGACCGATTTAAAAAAACGTATGAGTAAGGTGTAGTAATGGAATGGGATATACAGAAAAGATCTAATCAATGTTCCAAATGCGGCAAAGAGTTTTGTGATGGTCAGGAATATGTAACAGTTCTCCTTGATGAGGAAGTTGTACAAAGAATGGACAACTGCCTTGAGTGTGCTCCATATGTGGACGGAAATATTTACTGTTCCTGGCGAGGAAATATTAAGTTTAGACCTCCTCCCCCGGAACCCGTTCCCGGCGATTTATCTGAAAGACTCCTTCGAAGGTATATTTCTGATAAAGACTCATCAAAATGTAATGTTTGCTTTATCCTTTCAGCAATGCTTGAAAGGAAAAAGCTTCTAATACAAAAAAAGAAATTCAAAGATACTGAAAAAAATGTTATTTATTTGATTTACGAGCATATTAGGACCGGAGAAATATTTACCATAGAAGACCCCAATCTTTCTCTTGATTGTATAGAATCTGTTCAGGTAGAAGTTAAAGAGATTCTTGATAAGGAAACAAATTCAAAAGAATGCATTTCCAATAAAGAACAGACGCCAATATAAACAAATTGGAATCTGGATTTGGATAGATTTTTCTAGTTGTGTTAACGAACCGGTTTTTGTAATTTTTTTCGGCCGAAAGTTGGCCCGACATTGATGATCTTCTGTACCTTCTTAATAGACCGGAGTTTTTCCCTGCGTTTCCTTTCGGAAGGTTTTTCAAAGCGCTGTGCGCGTTTAAAGTATTTCATAATTCCATCGCGCATGCACTTCTTTTTGAAAACCCTTAATGCACGGGTAATATCCTGGTCTCTTTTTACAAATACAACTGACATAAATTTCCCTTCTTTTCTATGTTGAGTGTCTTACTATAAATAGAAAGGGAATTAAGATCAAGGCCTTTTTATAAAGAATTAACCTCAAAAACTCTTGACTCAGAGGCTTGGCTTTGTTATTTTCTGTTGAAAACGAAATATATTTGGTGCCGGGATAGCTCAGTCGGTAGAGCAGCGGACTGAAAATCCGCGTGTCATCAGTTCAATTCTGATTCCCGGCACCACTTTTTTTGCTCATTTAAATTCATTGGCCTTTTAATTAATACGCTCAAAAAAATTTGTTTTAATAGCCAGCGTAGCTCAGTGGTAGAGCAGCTGATTCGTAATCAGCAGGTCATCGGTTCAAATCCGATCGTTGGCTCCACTATAAAAGGAGAGTGGATTCATATGGTCTACCTTCTTTGTTTATCTCTAATTTTTGTTGAATCTTAAATTCTTTATGAAGGCATGAAAGAAGAGTTACAAAGTATTGGATTGCTAATAAATCAGTGTCTAAAACTTTTTTCTCAAATTTGATGGCAATATATGAAGTTCTTTGCGATATTTTGCAACTGTACGTCGAGCAAGATCAATACCTTGTTCACTAAGCAGCTGAATGATTTTTTGGTCACTAAGCGGTTTTTGAGGATTCTCTTTTTTAATAATAATTTTCACCATTTCTTTAACGTTTAATGCAGAAATTGTTCCTCCTGTTTGCGTAGAAATACTTGTTGAGAAAAAAAATTTCATTTGAAAGAGGCCTTGTGGGGTATCCATGTATTTGTTCGCGATAGCCCTGGATACAGTAGATTCGTGTATGCCAACAGAACTGGCAACTTCCTGCATTGTAAGTGGTCTAAGATGGGAAATCCCGTTTTCAAGAAAGGAACCTTGCCTTTTGACAAGTTCTTCAGCAATGTTATAAATAGTCTGCTGTCTTTGCTGAATATTCCTTACCAGCCATTTGCCTGCCTGCACTTTTTCTCGAATGTATTCCTTAGTAGATGATTCCAGACCCTTTTCTTTCATTAAAGTCTTGTACAAATTGCTTATGCGAAGCCGGGGGGTTTTTTCATTATTCATTGTTATTACAAATTCATCTCCAATCTTTTCAACCAGAATATCAGGGATAACATATACTGGTTCTTCCTGATCAAAGATTCTCCCTGGACGGGGTTCAAGAGTTGAAATCATTTCTGCAGCTTTTTGAATATCAGTAACATTAACAGATAATTTTCCTGCTATAAGGCTATAATTTTTGTGCCCAAGTTCACCTATAAAATTCTTTACTATCGCGGCTTCCAGAGAAGATCCTTTGCCAAGACGGATCAACTGAAGAAGCAAACATTCCGAAAGAGAACGTGCGCCTACACCGACGGGATGAAAAGATTGTATAATTCTTAGGACTGTTTCAAATTCGTGTTCGGGGCATTGTGAGGTTTCATGAATTTCTTCAGGAGAAATACTTAAAAAGCCATTATTATCAATATTACCTATTATCAGTTCTCCTGTTTTGCGTTGACTGTCATTAGTCGTTGCAATATTGAGCTGCATAAGAAGATGTTCTTCTAATGTTTCCTTTGGAGTAATTGATGATTCGTAATATTGTCTACGGTTATCTTCATCATCTGAAATTTTGTTATATGAGCTACTTTGCTGAAAATACTCTCGCCATTCGTCATCAAGCCTTGAAAGGGTATCAAACTCTTTATCAAAATCAAGTTCAGAGCCTCCTTCAGTTGCAGGCAGAGTTCCTTCATCGTTGTTTTCGGTAGATTTAGTTTGTTCAGATGAATTAGCTTCTTCCTGGCTGGTTTCTTCCTGGCTGGTTTCTTCCAGTATGGGGTTTTCAACCATTTCCTGTTCTATTAGTGCGTTAAGTTCCATTAATGGCAATTGCAAAAGATGAATAGCCTGCTGCATTTGTGGAGACATAATCAATTTTTGAGTTTGTTTTTGAAGCTGTTCGAACCGCATTTCCGGCATTATACAAAGTCCTTACACTTAAGTGTAATATCTGTAAATATTCATTAAGAAATAACATAAATTCGGGGTTTCTGTCAACATTGAAAAAGAAAGGACGATGAACATAAGAGTTAGGGGAGAATGATATTCAAAAAAGAAAACAATAGCTTCTTAAGCTTTTCGATTTAGAATAGAACAGGCAAGTTCCCTTAACGGTTCTGCAGCAATATCAAACTCGTTAAGGGCATTAATTGAAGCTTTAATTGCTTCATTAGCCATGATCTTTGATTTTTTGTATCCAAATAGAGCAGGATAAGTTGCTTTGTTTAACTGCTTGTCATAACCAGTTTTCTTACCTGTAAGCTCGAAAGAGCCTTCCACATCTAAAAGGTCATCAGTGATTTGAAAGGCAAGACCGAGTTTTTCCCCGAAAATATTCAGAGCTTTCATTTGCGCATTAGTTGCTCCGGCAATTCGACCACCGACAACAGGGGAAACCTGAATCAGCTTACCCGTTTTTAGAGAGTGAATCTTTTTTAAATCGTTACCGTCAACAGGCGCTCCTTGTGCTTCCATATCCAATGCTTGTCCTCCGACCATACCGCAGGCCCCTATTGCTTTAGAGATGTCACGGATACATTCAATCGATATCCCGGGGTTGGGAACAGGAGCTTTTGCCATAACTTCAAAGGCATAGCTTAGAAGAGCATCTCCGGCAAGAACAGCAATATCTTCATTGAAAGTCTTATGGCAACTTGGTTTTCCTCTTCGGAAATCCGCGTTATCCATACATGGTAAATCATCGTGTATAAGAGAATAAGCATGAATCAATTCAATCGCGCAGGCAAAATCTATAACGCCATCAACCGCTGAAGAATTTACAGCGCTGGCGCTATATAGACAAAGAATTCCTCGTAATCTTTTCCCGCCTTCTAAAAGCGCATATTTCATTGATTCGTATAAAACGGACGGAGCAGACCTTTCCTTAAAAAGAAGGCTTGCAAGAGCATGTTCTATTTGATCTCTATGTTTTTTTAATTGTAATATTTGAGTTGTCATAAAAAACATATTACATTGAGAAACACAAAAAAAAAAGCAAGATAAAGGCTTTTAAGAGTCTATATTTAATATAATACAAAAAAAGCCGATATCATCTAAGCATGTAATAGCATATAATGCATTGTTATACAAGCAGTTACAGAAAATAATAAAAGCTGTTCTAAGTACTATGACCTTTTTTAGGACAAACTTAATGCTTTAAGTTTTTATTTAAACCAGTTGGAACTATAAGGTTAAATATGACGGAAAAGCTTGACATAAGAAAAATTGTAGGGCTAATATTTCTAACGTACTGTTTATACTTGACTAGATACATATACCTTTTTCCGAAAGGAGGATTACATGATTGGCAATCTTACTGAAACTGTGAAGTTTCCATTCAAGGATAAGAGCTGGATTTTAAAAGTAGTTATAGGTGGGCTTCTTGCTTGGATTCCTATTGTTTTTTTCTTCTCTATGGGGTACACCCTGAATATTTTAAAAGATGCTCATGAAGGGAAAAAAGCTACCCTACCTGAATGGACAGGATGGGAGGAACTATTTAAAAAAGGTTTTATGTTTTTTATTGTATTTCTAGCCTATGGTTTGGCAGTCGCAATTTTAGCAGCAATTGTTAAGCTTCTAACTTTTTACGGAGGATTTTTCGCACCAATATTTTCTCTGCTAAGAATTCTTGTTGGAGTAGGTTATTTACTTCTGCTACCAGTTGTAGCTATTGCACTTTGCCAGTATCTTGATGCTGATAATATCAGTGCTGCTTTTGACATAAAGAAGATTATCAACGAGTTAAAAGTACGCTTTTCGGATTACTTAATAGTTTCTGTTCTTATACTTGGAATTTACAAGGTTCTTGAGACAGCCTTAGGCATGAATCGTTTTTGTAGCGGGGCCGGAATTACAAGTGCTGCCGGATTTCAGCTTGTTTATTTGCTGTATCCCTTTGTAATGTTTATTCTAAACTTGATTTCTGCCCGGATGCTTGGAGAAATTTATCATGCCGGAATCAGCGTGAAATCTTCTACTAAAAAGACAGACTGAACTTAAGAATATTTTGCTTATGGTTTTAAGGGACATAGGTTATTTGCTTATGTCCCTTATTATATAAAAAATATTTGATCATATTAGTTGAGGGAATTATCGTGGATCTATTAAAGCATATTCAAAACAAGGAAGCCAAGGTTGCAGTAATTGGTTTGGGGTATGTAGGATTACCTTTGGCTGTAGCATTTGCGTCAAAGGGCTTTTCTGTCACTGGTCTTGATATCCAGGAAGAAAAGATCCAAAGATTGAACAGGGGAGAAAATTATATTGAAGATGTTGATTCAGCGTTGCTTTCAAAGCTGGTTTCTGAGGGAAAGTTAAAGGCAACAATGGATTTTTCAGTTATTAAAGATATGGATACAGTAAGTATTTGTGTTCCTACTCCTTTAAGAAAAACGAAAGAACCTGATATTTCACATATAGTTTCTGCTGTAGAACAGCTTCGTCAACATATGAGCCGGCCGCTTTTAATAGTGCTTGAAAGCACAACTTATCCGGGTACAACCAGAGAAATAATGCTTCCTTTACTGGAAGATGAATATAGAAAAGAAGGCAGGGACTTTTTTCTTGCTTTTTCTCCTGAGCGTGTAGATCCTGGAAACCCTCAGTTCAAAACCAGGAATATTCCAAAAATTATAGGAGGTATTTCAGCGCATTCTACTGAAATGGCTGCAACCCTTTATGGATCAATAATAGATCAAGTAGTTCAAGTTTCGTCTACAGATGTTGCGGAAATGGTAAAACTACTTGAAAATACTTTTCGTTCTGTAAATATTGGACTTGTTAATGAAATTGCAATGATGTGTAACCGTATGGGAATAGATGTCTGGGAAGTTATAGACGGGGCGGCAACGAAACCTTTTGGTTTTCTTCCCTTCTATCCTGGTCCTGGTATTGGAGGGCATTGTCTTCCAATAGACCCTCTTTATCTTTCCTGGAAAGCACGGCTTGTAGATTTTGAAGCCAGATTTATTGATTTGGCTGCTGCTGTAAACAGGAGAATGCCGAATCTTGTGGTGGACCTTGTTAGCGAGGCACTGAATGAAGATAAAAAAAGTTTGAATGATTCTAAAGTGCTGATCCTTGGAATAACATATAAACGGAATGTTGATGATACTCGGGAATCTCCTGCTTTGGAAATATTTGAACTCCTCCAGGAAAGAAAAAGCCGTGTTTTTTACCATGACCCGTTTGTAGCGGAAATAGTGTTAGAGTCGGTTCAATATAAATGTGAACCATTGACTGACGAACTTCTGTCCAATATGGACTGCGCAGTAATCGTTACAGATCATTCTGCTTTTGATTATGAGAGAATTGTTGCGAAATCAAAAAGAGTTGTTGATACCCGAAATGCGGCAAAATTTGTTGAAAAGAATAGAGAAAGAATAACAAAGCTTTAATAGGAAAATACCGCTGGATACACAGAACCTTCTTTGAGAAATTAGATGTTTTTCCCGGGAGAACATAATGAAAAACTGTCTTGTTACAGGTGGTGCTGGTTTTATAGGATCAAATTTATCTGAAAGACTTCTCTTCCGGGGATGTAATGTGCGCATTCTTGTTAATCTTTCAACCGGAAACAAGAGGAATCTTGAACACCTGGCTGATAGGATTGATCTTATGTTGGGGGATCTGAGAAATATAAATGACGTTGATAATGCGTTAAAAGGAATGGATTCCGTTTTCCATTTGGGAGCAATACCATCAGTAAGCCGTTCAATTAATAATACTGAAGATACAATGTCTGCAAACGTGATGGGAACAACGATTCTTTTAGATTCTGCTGTTAATAATAATGTGAAAAGAGTTGTTTTTGCATCTCCTTCATCAGTATATGGAGATACTCCTTCATTACCGAAAGTTGAAACTATGGCACCCCGGCCGCGTTCTCCTTATGCTCTTAGCAAATTAACTGGAGAAATGCTTTGTGAGAACTTTTCCAGGCTTAAGGGGTTGGAAACAATTGCATTGAGGTTTTTTAATGTATTTGGTGTTCATCAGGATCCTGAGTCTGAATATGCTGCCGTAATTCCAAAATTTGTTACGGCATTACTTAAACGAGAAAGAGAAAGGCCTACAGTTTTTGGTGATGGATTGCAAAGCCGGGATTTTACACCTGTGGAAAATGTTGTAGATGCGTTGATCAAGGCCATGGAAACTCCAGATGGAGCAGCAGGCACTGTTTTTAATGTTGGCTGTGGCCGGAGCTTTTCTCTTATTAGTGTGCTGGAGATGCTGGGAGAAATCCTGCAAATCGAGCCCAATCCTGTGTTCTTAGCTTCTCGTCCAGGCGATGTAAAACATTCTCTTGCTGACATTAATGCTGCAAAAGAAAGATTGGGCTATAATCCTCATCTTCATTTTAAAGAAGGATTGGAAAAAACTGTGGCATGGTTCCAGGGAGAGATTAATGTCCCGCTCTGATGAACTACAAGAGTTCCTCCAAGAAACACGGAATTATCTGTCGCTTTGTAAAGAAATGAAATGGGCTGAATATGTTATGGTTCCTAAAACGATACCTGTCTCAGTAAATCAGCAGACATTAGAAAGACTCAGAGAAGAGGTTAATAATTGCAATAAGTGTATTTTGTCCGAAACCAGGACAAATGTTGTTTTTGGAGAAGGGAATAATTCTCCAGACGTTGTCTTTATTGGAGAAGCACCAGGCCGGGATGAAGATTCACAAGGAAAGCCTTTTGTGGGTAGGGCGGGCCAGCTGCTTACTAAAATTATACAGGCAATGGGTTTTAATAGAGAAGATGTTTACATAGCGAATATTCTTAAATGCAGGCCTCCGGATAATAGAAACCCCCTGCCAAATGAGATAAAACTTTGTGAACCGTATTTAATACATCAACTTGAAATTTTAAGACCGCGGGTTATTATTGCTCTAGGTACATTTGCTGCACAAACACTTCTAAAAACTGAAGAACCAATCGGAAAGCTTCGGGGTAAAATGCATTTTTATCACCAAATACCTCTTATGCCAACCTATCATCCTGCGTTTCTTTTGAGAAGCCCTGGTAAAAAGAGAGATGTTTGGCAGGATATCAAACAGGTTATGGTATTATTGAGTAGTTCCGAAACCTCGGATTAGGGTGTTAATTTATAATGCAAAACCATAGCGTTGCAAGAGTATCTTTTGATATTCCGATTTACAGGCTTTTTGATTATAAGATGCCTTTGGAAATATCAAAAAATATTAGAATTGGTCACCGTGTTTTAGTTCCTTTTGGGAGATCTACCAGGATCGGAATTGTTCTGGAAATCGCAAAAAAATCATCCTTCGGACAACTTAAAACAATAATCAGCATCCTGGATCCTGAACCAGTCTTTTCCAATGAGCTTTTATATCTGTCTAAGTGGATATCTTCTTATTATTTTTGTCCTGAAGGCAAGGTTCTGAAAGTGATGCTTCCTCCTGCTGTTAGACAAAACACAAATGAGACAGGGAATATACAAGCTCTCCTTCCAAAGGGCAATATCTCAGGTCAGGATATTGCGTCCATACAGAAAAAGGCGCCAAAACAATGGCGGTTACTTAGTGCTTTAAATGCACATGCTGCTAAGCAAAAAGAACCAGTTCCTATTCAGGAAATTGTTAAAGAAGCCGGTGTTGACCGTTCCTGTGTAAAAGCACTTGAGAAAAAAGGATTGATATCGATAATTGCATTGAAAAAAAAGAGTAGGCTTTTTCAGGATACGGATGAATATGCACAAGTTATACCTCACAAATTAACTGAAGAGCAAAAAAAAGCTGTTTCCGTTATCCATAACAAAATTGAAGATAATAAATTTTCAGTTTTACTACTGCATGGTATTACGGGAAGTGGAAAGACAGAGGTCTATTTAAGAGCTATTGAAAGAGTTCTTTCCTTAGGAAAGGATGCCTTGCTTCTTGTTCCTGAAATTTCACTTACACCGCAAACGATTTCATGGGTTTACTCTCGGTTTGGATCTCTTGTTGCGATTTTTCATAGTCGTCTTTCTGCAGGGGAACGAAGATTAGAATGGGAACGGGTTAGGAAAGGAGAAGCAAGAATAGTAGTTGGTGTTAGATCTGCGGTTTTTGCTCCTTTAAAAAAACTTGGATTGATTGTGGTGGATGAAGAACAAAGCCGAGCCTTTAAACAGGAAGACGCTCCAAGATACAATGCTCGTGATGTAGCAATAGTACGGGGGCGTAAATGTGCAGCTTTAGTCCTTTTAGGAACGGCAACGCCTTCTTTGGAAACTTATTATAATGCTATGAACAAGAAATATGATCTATTAAAGTTAACAAGACGAATTGAAGGAAGCTCTTTGCCAAAAGTCCATATAGTTGACATGCGTGAAGAAGCTCAGTGGCAGAAAGGAGATATTCTTTTTTCCAGGCGGCTTATGAATGCTTTGGAACAACGTTTGAGAAAAAAGGAACAAACCATACTTTTCCTTAACCGAAGAGGTTTCAGTCCATTTGTAACCTGTAGGAAATGCGGCTATGCATTCGGTTGTACAGAATGTAACCTGACATTAACTTATCATAAAAAGGAAAATAAGTGTAGATGTCACACTTGCGGATACCAGCTTACTGTTCCCCGGCGTTGTCCTGATTGCGGTAATTCGAAACTCAGCTTTTTGGGAACAGGAACACAGCGTGTTGAGGAGCGTATTAAAAAACTGTTCCCGGGTATTAGAAGCCGCAGGATGGATACTGATGCAATGAACCGGAAAGATTCTCACAAGGAAGTTCTGAATTCTTTTGCAAAAGGAGAACTCGATGTACTTATAGGTACACAGATGATTGCTAAAGGTCTGGATTTTCCACAAGTGACTTTGGTTGGCGTTCTTCAAGCTGATGTGTCTTTAAATCTTCCTGATTTTAGATCAGGGGAAGTTACTTTTCAATTGCTAACCCAAGTAGCTGGAAGGGCCGGAAGGGGTTTTTCTGAAGGAGAAGTAATCATTCAAACACATACCCCGAAACATCCTGCAATATTATTGGCAGCAAAACAAGACTATGAGGCTTTTTATAAGTATGAAATCAAGTTAAGAAGAGAATTGAACTATCCTCCAAATTCAAGTTTTATTGATCTTAGGTTCCGAGGTAAGAATGAAAATAACGTAGCAAGCTATGCATCAAGATTTAAAAGCACATTAAGTCCTGTTCCTGAAAACATAAGTTTTTTTGGACCGTATCCTGCTCCGATTTCAAGAAAGAAAGGTATGTATGAGATTCAGATAGTTTTTTCCACAAATAAACGTGTGCTTTTTCAGAAATGGTTGAAAGAAAAGCTGGTTAGATTTGAAACTAAACGAATTCCAGGTGTGTCAGTAGCAATTGATGTTGATCCTGTTTCAATGATGTAGTTGAATAAAATTCAGTCACTTTTTTTCAATCTTCTGACGGACGTCTTTATATCCGATATCAACCTCGTAGATTATTTGAAACTGATTCAGTGCCTTATCTGGTTTTTCCGCATCCTCAAAAAGCAGGCCAAGATTGTAAACAATTTCTTTTTTTACAGAGTCCATATCATACAGACTTTCAAGAGCTTTTTCAAATTGCTTTGCGGATAAGTCATAAAGCTTTTTCTGATGAAAGCACAATCCCAAATAGTTCAATGAAGCAACTCTCCTGCGAGGTTCATTAACCGAATATTGAAATTGTTCGATGGCTTCATCAATTTTGCTTATTTTAAAATAGCTTTCTCCCAGGTCATATCGGTAAGTAAGGTTATTGGGGTATTGCACAACCCTTTGTTTTCGTTCATCCAGGATCAATATTGCTTTTTGTTCTTTCAATCCTTTTACAGCTTTTTCATTTTCGGAAGTTGGTTGTGCGATATTCTCTTTTTCGTGGATCATTCCGTCTAATTTGAGGGTTTTAACTTCAGTAATTAATTCTCGCAGAGTAAAATCGTTTGGGGTTACAGAAACAGCCTTCTCGTATGTTTTGAGGGAACTATCAAAGTCTTCTTTTTCAGCATATAACTCAGCGAGTATTTTCAGAGAAGTCACATTTTCAGGCTGGTTTTCAATTTCCTTTTCAAGTTTATCAATCAAGGCGTTTATGTCTTCTTTTGAGCGTCCAATACGGGCTTCTTTTTCATAAAGTCCTGCCTGCTTTTCATCTTTAATTTTTGAACGGTAAGACGAGTCTGTATCATCCCAGCCGCCGGTTTCAATTGTTTTCATTGCGGCAATATCTTTAATACCCTTTCCAGCATCATTATCATTTGGAGAGAGATGTATGATTTCTTCAAAATAGCGCCGTGCTTTATCAAGTTCTTTATTGTCCAAATAAATTCGTGCAAGAGTTTTAAGGGCACGAATATTTCCTGGAGATTGACGTCTGATTTGTTCAAAGGAATCAACGGCCAATTGTATGTTGCCGATTTTTAAAGCAGTTTCTCCCATTTGCGTTAAAACAAGACTGCATTGGGGATCTTTATTAAAGGCTTTTTCACAGTTTTTAAGAATTGCTGCCCCGTCATCCTTTTGTTTATTAAAGTAAATTTTTAAAAGATAATAAAGCACAAATGGAACAGCAACTATTTTTTTTATGCGTGGATTTCCTCGTTTTTCAAATTGTTTTAATTCAGCAAGTCTTAAAAGGCTTCTTGCTTCATTATGATCAGGGGCAGTTTCAATAACAGAGCTTAACAATGTTATTGCATAAGGGTAATTATCTTTTCTCAGTGCATCTGCCGCTTTATTCAAAAAACTCTTTAACGAGGTTGAAAGTTCTGATTTGTCATTCATTCTTCCGGTTCCTTTCAATGGAATCCAGAATTTGCAATAGGATACTGGAATTCATCATAACCTATGGGTCTATCTTGCAACTAAAAAGCCTCGACTTATGTCTGCGTTTTTTCAATTACAATCTAAACATATCTTACGACGCGCATCTCAGCTCTATTATAAAATCTGGGATTAACTATATAATAATTGATTTTTTTTAAAATGACATACATTTTTCCCGGTAGGAAAATGTTTTTCAGGCACAGGTGATACTTGTCTTTTGCTTAATTATTAATGAAAATTCATGTTGTAAAGTCAGAAAGGCTTGATACTATCCGTGTTCTTTATTACAATTTTGCTTAATTGTTAAAGGAGTTTAAAAGTGAGTTTCTTGATTAAGGTTTATGGAAGCCCTGTTTTAAGGAATAAGGCAGAACTGATTGACAGAATTGATGATACCCATGTGACATTGGTTAAGAATATGTTTGAGACAATGTTCAGTACCCAAAACGGTGTTGGTCTTGCTGCCCCGCAGGTTGGTATTTCAAAACAACTTATCGTTCTGGCTCCTCCCGGCAGTGAGTTTCCTCAGTCAGCGATAATAAATCCTGAAATTATTGGCCAGGAATCAGAGCAATCTGGTGAAGAAGCCTGTTTAAGTATTCCCGGAATTACCGGAAATGTAAACAGGGCTTACTGGGTCAAAATTGCCGGGGTGGCTTTGAATGGAGAAATCGTGTCTTTTGAAGCGGAAGGTTTTCTTGCCAGGTTGCTCCAACATGAAATAGACCATCTAAGGGGTGTTCTTTTTGTAGATCGTTTGGGGCCGGTGCGTAAAAAAATGCTTGAACGCAAACTTAAAAAACTTGCAGATCTTCACGGGAATGAGCCTACGACTACAAACAGTTTATCTGAAGGAACATTTGAATTGTGAAGGTATCTGCTGAATTTTTAAGTTCAATATGGAAAAGCTGCACCAGTTTTCAGTTTTATTCAGACGCAGCACAGAAAAGCCTGGGATATGCTGTAAAATTCTTTTTTTTCATGATTATTCTCTATTCATTAATAATGATTACACTTATGAGTCCAGCAATATTCAAGGGAATTCCGGAAGCTTTTAACTGGGCAATACGCAATTTCCCTCAAATTGAGATTCAGAGCGGAAAAGCACAAACTATAGGATTGCAAAAGCCCTTTAAACAGGTTTGGCCCGGTGAGTTTGCCTTGATTATTGATACCACAGATCAAAACAAAAATCTTCCTTCTACCGTGCCTTCAGGAATCCTTGTTCTTTCTGACCGAATCATTATGAAAAACCCTTCCTTTGAACGGCAGTTTTTGTATCCTGCAAACTGGAATTTTTCTGTAGATACTGCGTTTTTAATGAAATGGAAAGCGCGTTTTTATTGGCCTGTGCTACCTGTTGTTCTTTTGTTTGTCCCGATATATTTTGTATTGAGTAAGAGTTTTCAGATCCTGGTTTTCGGATTGGTTTTTATTTTTTTCGGGCGTTTTGTCAGAAAAACATTACCTGGCGAAATTGTATTTAAACTATCAATATTTGCTCTTTGCCCCGCGCTTGTGTTAACGCTTATGGTTTTATTATTGGGTGTAGTGGTTCCTTTTTTCGATTTTCTTTATTACGGTATTTATGTTGCGTTTTTTTTAGGAGGTGCTAACGCATTGACAGATGGTATTTCAGAGGAAACAGAAGAATGAGGGAACATCCCAATAAACTCAGGTCAGTATTTATGGGGACGCCGGATTTTGCTGCTCGCTCATTAGAAGAATTAATAAAAAAAGGTATGGCTCCTGATCTTGTTTTTTCACAACCATCAAGACGCTCAGGTCGCGGTATGCTTAGTCAGGCACCGCCAGTAGTAGATTTAGCTTTGGCTCATGAAATTCCGGTCGAGCAACCTCAAAAGGCTTCTTCAGAGGAAGCCGTAAAGGTTTTAAAAGAAGTAAATCCTGATATCATTATTGTTGTGGCTTACGGAGAGCTTTTAAAAAAAGAAGTGCTTGATATTCCTGCGTACGGCTGCATTAATCTTCATGCTTCTCTGCTGCCAAAATACAGGGGGGCTGCGCCTATTCCCTGGAGCATTATGATGGGTGAAACCGTTACTGGAGTAACAACCTTTTTCCTTGATGAGGGGATGGATTCAGGGAGAATGCTCTTACAGGAAAAGATAGAGATTAAAAGTGATGATACTTCTTTATCCCTTACTGAAAAACTGGCTGATTTGGGGGCCAGAGTTTTAGTGAAATCAATACAAATAATTGAAAAAGGTGATTACAAGGGAATTGAGCAGTATAATAAGGAGGTTACTTTTGCTCCTAAAATCCGTAAAGAGCATGGGTGTATAAACTGGAATGATACAGCAGAGCAAATAGTAAGGCATGTAAGAGCAATGTTTCCATGGCCCGGCACATTTAGTATATGGAGGACAAAAAGGGACCTGTTGTTCTAAGACTTTTTTGATGCGGAATTAGTTTTCGGTAAAGAAGGTAAACCGGGGCCAGGTGTTGGAAGTAGATGATTCAGGCATGGTTATTAAGACAGGTTCAGATGCGGTCAGATTTAAGCTTCTCCAGGCTCCAGGGGGAAATAAAATGGCACCCTGTGTCGTATGCCATGGGACACAACCTGCGTCCGGGAATAGTGCTGCGGGAAAAAGAATGAAAAAAGCTCAAAGGTCTATCAGAGAAATTGCTTTGGATATCCTTATAAAACTTGAAAAAGGAAAAGAGCAAACTCGGGAGATCCTGGATGATCAAATTAAAAAAGAAGGACTTTCTTCCAGGGATGCATCATTATTATCAGAACTGACGTATGGTTGTGTAAGAAGAAAATTATCCCTTGACTGGATAATAAACGGCCTTAGTCAGAAAAAACTTCATCTGAATCCCTACGTAAAAAACATATTACGGTTAGGTATATATCAACTTGTTTATCTTTCTCGCGTCCCTGGTTACGCAGCTATTAATGAGTGCGTTAATATGGCGCAAAAGAAGGGGAAAAAGATGGCTGGTTTTGTAAATGCAATACTGAGAAATTACACCAGAACATCAAAAGCTATTGTGTTTCCTGATCCCGATGCAGACTATATCCAGCATCTTTCTGTTAAACATTCGCATCCTTTAGCTTTGATACAGAACTGGATTTCTGTATACGGAAAAGATACGGTAGAGAAGATCTGCAGTATTAATAACGAACCCCCTCCATTCTTTGCTCGAGTCAATCTTCTAAAAACAACTCGTGCAGAATTGATTAATCTTCTTCAGGAAGAGGGTTGGGAGGTAAAAGAATCTCCATTTCATGAAAAGATAATAATACTGGGAAAGGGTTTGGGTTTAGGCTCTTCAGAGTCATTTTCTAAAGGGCTTTTCAGCATACAGGATATTACAGCATTAAGGATTTCAGAGGCACTGAAAGCAGAACCGGAAGATATTATTGCAGACCTTTGCAGTTCGCCCGGAGGGAAAACGACTGCGCTGGGAGAAATAATGCAGGGAAACGGGAGGATTATCTCGGTAGAAAAAAGTTCAGATAGAATAAAATTACTTACTAATGCCGTGAAAAGGACGGGCATAAAAATAATTGATGTTGTGGAAGAAGATGTAATGAGTCTTTCAGAAAAAACCGGGGCGGGAACATTCGATAAAGTTTTAATAGATGTTCCCTGCTCTAATACAGGAACATTGCGGAGAAGGGTAGAAGCAAGGTGGAAATATTCAAAAGAAGGGGTCAAGAGGTTGTCTAGCACACAAAAAGAGCTTTTGAAATCAGCTTCACAGCTTGTTTGCAAGGGAGGAACCCTACTTTATGCAACCTGCAGTATAGAACCTGAAGAAAATAATGAGGTTGCCAAGTGGTTTTCTGAAAATTTCCCCGGGTTCAAATTAGACGCGGAAAAGCAATTTCTGCCTTCTGAAGAAGAAGGGGACGGCGGTTTTTTTGCAAGGTTTCTACGAATAAGATAGGAAAAACAATAAACAGGGTTTAGAATAATCATTCCAATAAAATAAGAATAAACTATTGTGACAGAAATGCGTTACGAATAAGGAGAAGAAAATGACGAAAGAAGTAGAAGTAGATTTCGAAGCCGTTAAGAATTTCTTCGGCAGGAGTCCTGCCTGGATTTTTCTTGCGTTAATAACTCTGGTTGCTTTTCTTGCCAGCACTATCAGAATTGGCCGTGTTTCCGGAGAAGAAGTCGGTATACTGCTCAATAAAATGAATGGCAAGATTACTGTGATAAGCCAGTCCGGTGTGAAAATTTATAATGGCATAACAAGTTCTTTTTATGTTCTGGATAAAACGCTTCAATCACTTGACATGACCGAAGTACAAGGCAGGGGTGATAGGCCTGGCAGGGATAACCTGAAAATAAAAACCATTGACGGAAGTGATGTTTTTGTAGATGTAAAAGTTCAGTACCGTATGGATGCCGCTATGGCAGACACGGTTATTGCAAACTCCGGCCCCGGAAACAGGTTTAAAGAAAAATGGGCCAGGGATTATGCCCGTGCGCTTAGCCGGAATTATCTGGGTGAACTGACGACTGAGGAATTTTATGACTCTTCAAAACGCGATGCAAAAATCATTCTTGCACAGCATGCGGCAAACGAAAAACTAAACCCGTTCGGTTTATATATTGATAGTATAGTCATTCCCAAGAAGCCCAGATTTTACAAAGAGTATGAAGAAATGATAAAGAAAAAGAAACTGGCTGACCAGGCTGTTTTGGAAGAAAGGTCAAAGGCTTTAGCTGCCAAGCAGTTGCAGGAGACCAGGAAGGTTGAAGAAACAAATATTAAGAATGTCGCGATTGAAACGTTTTCAGGAGCGATGCAACAAAAAATAATAAATGCAAATGCTTTAGCGGAGAAGACAAGAAAAGCTTCTGATGAATATCACAGAAAAGTAACAACACTTGCAGATGCTGTTATGTATGAAAAGAAAAAGGAAGCTACAGGTATCCTTGCCAGGAAAAAAGCCGAAGCCAAGGGAATGCAGGCGCTTAACAAGGCTATGGAGGGTGAAGGTGGAAGAAATCTGGTAAAACTTGAATATGCCCGGAAACTCAAGGAAATTAACCTGAGGGGTAAACCTTTCACGATTGACGGAACCGTAGAACGCTTTGAGCACTTTAAAGCAGCTGCCAGTACAGGTCGGGAGTAATGGAATTTAATAATTAAAGCCTTTTAAACAAGGAGAAAATAAGTGAAAGTTCTTAATAGTATTGCCGTTATTATAGTTGTATTAATTATCAGTTTTTGGCTTGGTATCAAGCTTACAATGATCTCTATTCCGATAGGCCATGTTGGCGTCCGGATTCAGGAATATGGCATTTTGGGGAAGAAGGGTGTTGTTCCTGAGGATTTTAGTCCGGGATGGCATCGTGATTTTGGTCCTATAGACACATGGGTCCTTTTTGACAGTACAGTTCAAACTTTGGAAATGACCCGGGATATGGAATATGGAAGTGTAATGGGGCGCGATGATGTAAGAGTTCAGTCTGCAGACGGCTATGCAGTTTCTGTTGATGTAACCGTAAAATACCGGATTATGAAAGGAAAAGCTCATAATCTGTATCAAGATACAGGAAGCGGTATAAAGTATAAAACCATTGTCCGAAACGAAGCCCAGAGGGCATGTATGGCGTTTTTAGGTCAAATGAAAACAGAAGAATTCTACAATCCGAAGCAGCGCAGACAGACAGCTGGGCAGGTTAAACAGCGCTTGAAACAAGCCCTGGCTGATAATTATGTTGAAGTTATAGAAGTGTTGTTTCGCGATGTTCAGTTTGATCCTGAATATGAAAACAAGATTCGCCGGAAAAAACTCGCCGACCAGGAAGTGGAGCTTAATAAATCAATGGGCCGTGCAGCAGAGATGCGGGGAAAAACACAGGTAATACAGGCTGAAACAAAGAAGCTTACAGATATCATTATTCAAGAAAAAGAAGCGGAAATGATAAAGATGGAGGCTCAGGCAAACCTTGAAATAGCCCAGATAAATGCTGAAGCCGAAAAGTATTCTATACAGCGAAGGGCGGATGCGGACCTGATAGATGCACAAAAAAGGGCAGAAGGAGAGCTTCTTGTTCTTCAGTCCAAGGCTGAAGGAGAACGTTTAAGAAATGAGGCAATGCAGGGTGCAGGCGGAGATAAAATTGTTGCTCTGGAAGCTGCTAAAAATTTGAATTTATCCGAAGCTACTATTTCTACCCTTGATGTAGATTTGCTTGATGTTAACAAAATGGCTACAAAGTTTGGTGTGAAGGAGAAGGAATAGGTTTTCCGTAGAAACAGCGCGATGTTTCTACGAAATTCAAACATGATGAAAAAGTCGATAACCTAACTTTATTGACATGTCTTTGCTGCGTAAGTATTATTATGTAAAAGGGATTTTTATGGAGAAAAAGACTATATTAATAGCGGTATTTAGTTTGTTTCTTTTGCCTTTAACCTGTTTGGGTGAAGAAGGAGATGTTCCTGCCTACAGACTGACCCCTTCAGAAAAAGAATCAGAAAAAAACGATTTCGTTTCAATGGAAAAAGCGAAAGAGATTTCCGCTTCAGAAGAATATCTTATGGATAAGCAGGCACAAATGGAATATGTCCGTAACAAGGGAAGCAGTTTTTTTATAGGAAAAAAACCGTGGATGAAAAAGAAAAAGAAAGAAGAAGAAGCAAAAGAAAGCAAGCCTTCCACGGAAATGGAATTGTACCTTGATGATAAACTGAAAGAGCAGGAAGCAAGGCGCAAGGGCCTTCTGGATGAAGAGTCCGATGGTGCAAGTTTGGGTATAGAATCATTGACATATGGTTCTATTGAAATGGGTGAGGAATATCCTGAAGAACTGCAGACAATGGTTGAAAAGTTCTGGTACGAATCCGAATTTAATTCTGATTATGGTCTTTTTCAGAAAAAGACCATAACATCTACAGATTCCTATTCGAAAGCTCGCAAATTTCTTAATCCCAGAAAAAGTGCTTTGCGTAAATTCGGTATTATTGATGAAACTCGAGGGATCTTTCCAAGAGAAAAAAGTTCGCTGCATGCTTTGTACGAGCATGAACGCTTGCTTAGACGTTACGAAGAATATGCTGCAGATCCCCTTTTAATACTAATAAGAGATGGTAATCTCTCCCAGTATTTCAATGATTTCAGAAGTGAGAGAAGGAAATAATTTCTTATTCACTTTCCTATAAACCAGATCAGGTTTCCTTCAGGCTGGACCATTGCGGCAGGTAATGTTTTGGTTTTTTCTTTTGAATACTCATTAAAGACCTGATTAATGATAGTTGTTTTGTTTTTACCTGATACTAGAAAAACAACATTCCTGGCAGCATTTATTACCGGCAAAGTTAAGGATACTCTTGAAACCATCGGAGCGCTTTTTGGCGAATCAACTGCTACTGTAAGTTTTTCTTTTTCTTTCAAGGTTATATCGCCAGGGAAAAGCGAGGCGGTGTGACCATCCTGCCCTACACCTAGAATAATTACATCAAAAACAGGGATGATGCTTTTTTGAAATGAGAAGAAGTTTTTCAAAACTTTTTCATACTTTTTAGAAGCTTCTGCAGGAGTATTGTTTTCAGTGGGAATTTTATGAATGTTTGATTCTGAAACAGGCACAAGAGAAAACAATCTCTGTTTAGCTGTATAAAAATTGCTGAGAGGATTCTTGTAAGAAACCATTCTTTCGTCTCCAAAGAAAAAATGAATATCTTTCCAGGGCATTTTGTCTTTGAAAGGCTTATTTGAAAGTTTCTGATATAAGCTTTGAGGTGTTGTCCCGCCGGATAATGCAAGGGTGAATAAACTATTTTTGGATATAGCCTTAATCGTCAGATCACAGATGGTTTGAGCGGCAGAAGCGCTTAGTTCCTCAATTGTTTCGAACGTATGTGTTTTCATAAAATATACTTATCTTATTAGGTAAGCCATTGTCTGTTGTCTTTTTCAATCAGCTT
>JAVCCS010000143.1 GCA_030765365.1 Candidatus Theseobacter exili | reverse complement strand
GAGACAGTAATGCTGATTATGTTTCTTTAGAGGCGCAATTGAAATTTTAAAGGAGGAACAACAGATGGAAAGAATAAACGAAAAAAAACAGAGCAATACTCTGTCAATCAGCTATATTTTGCGCTGGTTTTCTCCCCGCTGGTTTATTTTTATAATGGGTACGGGGGCGCTGGCTACTATTTTTCAACTATTTGCAGGAAAACCTGCGGGGGTATTGCATAGTATTGCTGTTTTCTTTTTAATGACGGCTCTGGTGGTATTCCCGGTGGCATTCTTTTTTATGGTGCTCAGGTTTTTTGTCGGTCTGGATTGTATAATGAAGGAATGGAGACATTCGAGCTTAATTCAGTTTTATTCAGCTATTTCTATCGCGGCGGCGATATGCGCAACGGGTTTACTGAATATTCCTGTTTCTTTTATTCCAAAGGGTACAGCGTATACTTTAGCTGTTGTTTTTTGGTGGACAGCCTGTGTTACCGGCCTGTTTTTTATTTTTTTAACACCGTATAATGTTATAACCGGAATCACGCTGAACCACGCAGGGCTCTGGGATTTTGGTTTCTTCCGCCAGTTGGGCTCTTTGTGCTGGTTTTTTCCGGGAATTTTCTGGGCATGCATATGCATAATCCTGGATGTTTGAGTGCTATTTTGTTCTTTAATACCCTTGTTTTAGGGATTGCTGCCGCTTTTACCAGTATTGTATATGTTGTGTTTATGTATCGTGCGTTTTTTTATAATTTCCCGCGCAGGGATGTTGCTCCCAGTTTTATGATTGGAGTGGCACCAATAGGTGTTTTTATTATTGCCATAAATACCATTATACCGGTTATTAAGAAGTCAGGGATATCGATAATTGATCTGACCGTTCTTTCATCACTGGTTAAAATTGTCTCATTGATGATCTGGGGTTTTGGCTTTTGGTGGCTTATTGTGGCGGCGGCGGTCATTACGACATATTTTGTGAAGCAGGGGATCCCCGTAACCCTGGGATACTGGGCGTTTATATTTCCACCCGCGGCGTATACTATTGCTTCTTTAATTATAGCCAGGTCATTATCTTTGTTTTTTATAAGGGATGTCGCGGTTGTTCTGGCAACAATGCTTATTATAGCGTGGATTGTCAATTTAATACTAACTATTAAGGGGATGATAAACAGAACTATTTTTGATGTCTCGCCAACATTTAAGGGAGATATTCCTTATCTTTAATGTAATCAGGGAGGTTACGTATGTCTAAAAATTTAGTGTTTATGAAAGGGGCCGAATTTATAAGGAAAATTTTATCCGGGGAGAGAAATTTTTCGGGGATAGAATTAGAAGAAGGATTTGACTTATGTGGTGATGATGGGTTTGATGAATTGCAAAAGTATTTAAGAAAGAGCGATCTTAAGGGGAACCCGATAAGTATTGAAGGAGCAAAATTAAGGCATTTGGATGCTGACGGATTGTATGTGCCGTTTCTGAAAGCGAAAGGGGTGAATTTAAAACATGCAGCATTGATGGGGGCTAATCTGGAAAAAGCCCAGCTAGAAACCGCTGATTTGCGTTATGCGAGATTGTCCAGGGCTATGTTGAGCGGGGCAAATCTGAAAGATGCTGATTTGAGACTGGCCGATTTAAATTTGGCGTCTTTAATTGAAAGTATCTTATCCGGAGCAGATTTTGAGGCAGTTGATCTGGAATATACGAATATGGCAAAAGCAGATTTAAAAGGAATTAAAAATTTGCAGTGGGCCCGGTTTTTAAAAACGGTGAATTTTCAGTTTGCTGATATAACCGGGAAAGAAAAGGAGATTATTAGGCAGGCATTGTGGGCCGAAGAAAGTAAAAAAAGACGGATCTTCGGTGGCAGCGGGTAAAATATTAATTTTACAAGGAAGTTTATTATGAAAGATAAAGGTTTGTTTGAAATTGAAACTACAAAGTCTGTTCAAGAGTTTTTAGAGAGTTTTAAGAAAAACGCAGAACAGTTTGATTTTGGTGTTCGACATATATTTGATATGAAAAGAGAATATGAAGAACACAATGTTGCTGTGGATGAGAATTTTGAACTGTATCAGATTATATTATGTAATTTCCAGAGGTCTTATAAAACAGTGAGGAGAAATATAGAAACAGCGGCTGTGTTACTTCAGCCGAAGCAGGTGGTCGTTTGCAACTATAAAGGGATAACTACAATATATTATTTGCCGTTCACTAAAGAATTTATCACATACGCTTTGCCTGATGATGAGGAGTTTCAGGGAAGCTTGCCAGGTTCCTGTCAGAAAATAATTAAAATAATAGAAGCGTCATTATAAAAATCTCCCGGGAACAACTTTTTTTCCCGGCTTGAGCAAGGTACATGGTTTAACTAAAGAATGGAACAGAAGCGCAAAAGAAGTTCTTTTGTAGATGCTATAACTAGAATTATACGGTATTACCAAGATTAAAGGAGGCGGACATTAACAACGTGAAAATAGCAATTTCAAGTGGTAAGGGCGGGACAGGGAAAACCTTCATTTCGACAAATTTGGCGGTTACTCTTGCCCGGATATACAATGATGTGCAGTATCTTGATTGTGATGTTGAGGAACCAAATGGGCACCTTTTCTTAAAGCCCCTGATTGAAAAAGAAGAAGATGTTACCATTTTAGCTCCGAGTGAGGTTGATGAAAAGAAATGTATCTCCTGCGGAAAGTGTGTCGAAAGTTGCTCCTATAATGCTATCGCGCTGGTAAAAGATAAGATTTTGTTTTTCAATGAGTTATGTCATGTGTGCGGTGCCTGTGAGATAGTTTGTCCCACTGGCGCGATTATTGAAAAAGAAAGAAAGATAGGTGTCGTGCGCCACGGTAAATCTGGAAAGATAGATTTTCACTATGCCCTCTTAGAGACCGCGGAAGGAGGTATGTCTCCAAGATTGGTCAAAAAGGTAAGAGAACTGACCGGGAAGGGTATTACTTTACTTGATTCTTCTCCCGGGACTGCCTGTCCGGTGGTTGAAACGATAAAAGATGTAGATTTGTGTGTTCTGGTAACAGACCCTACCCCGTTTGGTGTTAATGATTTAAAATTAGCGGTTAGTATGGCGCGGGAAATAGGGACCGAACCGGTGATTGTGGTTAATCGCGCAGAATACAGGGATGATACGTTAAAGAACTATTGTACTGCCGAAAGGCTGGAGATTATTGGAGAGATTCCGGATGACCGCGAAATTGCGGAAATCTATTCTGTGGGAGATATTGTGGTTGAGAAACTTCCTCGCTACCGAGGTTTGTTTGAAGATTTAGCCTCCAGGATAATAACAATGGCAGGGCAAAAAAGAACAGTAAAGAAATCAGTGATAAAAGAGGTATTTGCAGAGGAAAAGGGTATTGAAAAATCCAGGCAGGATATATCTCCCGGGGTAAAGAAACCAAAAGAGCTGGTTATAATAAGCGGGAAAGGCGGAACAGGTAAAACATCAATCACTGCATCGTTTGCTGCTTTAGCTGAGAACACGGTAATATCAGATTGTGATGTTGACGCGGCTGATTTGCATCTGATTTTGACTCCCCGGATTAAGGAAAGAGGAGCTTTTAGCGGCGGGGTACATGTCGAAATAAATCAGGACAAGTGCAGTGCCTGCGGGAAATGTTACGAGGCATGCAGGTTCTCAGCAATTAAAAAACAAGTTGTGTCTGGTGCTTTTCGGTTTTCTGTCGACCCTTTGGCCTGTGAAGGCTGCGGGACTTGTCTCCTGGTTTGCGAGGATAACGCTATAGAACGAGAAGATGCTATTAATGGCCACTGGTTTATTTCTGATACAAGATTTGGGCCTATGGCCCATGCAAAACTTGGCGTGGCTGAAGAAAATTCCGGCAGGCTGGTTACCCTGGTGAGAAATAAGGAAACCAGGGTTGCTTATGAATCCGGCAGAGATAGAGCATTAATAGACGGGTCTCCCGGGACAGGGTGTCCTGTAATAGCTTCTTTAAGTGGTGCGGATTATGCCCTGATTGTTACAGAACCAACCGTTTCCGGTATTCATGATATGAGAAGAATATTAGATGTAACCGCTTATTTCAAAATCCCTTCAGGAGTCCTGGTAAACAAATATGATTTAAATGTTGAGATGACCGAGAAAATAAAAGAGTTAAGCAAAGAGTATAACGCCGAATTTGTAGGGGTAATCCAATATGACACAAAGATAACCGAGGCCCAGATGAAAAAACTTTCTGTTGTTGAGTATGCCCCGGATGCACCAGTGTCTAAAAGCATAGAGCAGATATGGCAGAAAATAAATGAGATTATCTAAAAAGAAGGGTATAAAAATATGAAGATTGTTCTTATTGTTTTTCTGCTAATTATATCGTTTCTGGTAATTTCACGTTTGATGTTTTTTTTTAAGGCATGGAAGATGAAAGGGAAGGAGGCTCCTACCCTTCATGGAAAATCACAGAAGAGAATTCGCGCAGGTAAGAAGACACTGCTGTATTTTTCTACACCAACCTGCCGTGCGTGCAAGATGCAGGACCCTATTATTCAACGGGTTGAAGGAAAATATCCAGATGCAATTTTCAAGATTAATGCGTTGCAAAACAGGGACATTGCCACTGCCTATGGCGTGATGGGTGTTCCGTTTATTGCTTTTGTCGAAAAGGGTATTATTGTGAAGGCGTCCGCCGGCGTTCAGAGTGAAACGAACATTGAAAATTTCTTTGCTGATAAAAAGTAAGAATTAAATGAGCGGGTACATTAATTATGCAAGAAGATAACAAAAAAAACGTAAAGACACATTCACGATTTAACTTTTTAATGGGGTTACTTCATGGCATATTTTACAATGGTGGAATTGCTTTTGGCAGTGCAACTACAGTTTTGCCTGCGTTTTTGACTAATTTCACGGCCTCTAAAGTTTTAATTGGATTATCTTCAAGTATTATGGGTGAAATAGGAGGTGTTGGCAATATCTTGCCCCAGTTATTTGTTGCCAGCAGAATAGAACATAGAAGTCACAAAAGGCCCCTTTTGAGATTTGCAATTACGATTAGAGCATTGTGCTGGGGGCTGTTGGCATTATTTACGTATTTATTTGCCGGAAATAATCCATCAATAGCTCTCTGGGGATTATTTTTGCTTCTTTCCATATTTACTTTTATGGGTGGTGTAGCAGTTGTCCCCTTTATGGATATTTGGGGCAAAACCATCTCTCCTGACTTAAGGGGAAGATTTTTTGGTTATCGCCAATTGTTGGGAGGGTTTTTAGCCATTTTCTCAGGCCTTATTGTCAAATCTATTTTAAATAACAGTAACGTAGCTTTTCCTGATAATTATGCTTTGTTGTTTTTATTTGCCTTTATTCTTATTACTATTTCGTACGTTGCATTAGGCTCAGTGAAAGAACCTTTTGCAGAGGTTCACAAGGAACAATTACCTTTTTATGATTTTTTAAGAAAAACAACTGGCATTTTAAAGAAAGATACAAATTTTCGAAAGTTCCTTTTTATCCAGATACTTTCTGGGACCATCGCATTATCTTTGCCATTTTTTGTGCTTTATGCCAAAGATGTTCTGAAAATAAGGATAGGAATGATTGGCATATTTCTTTCCGCTCAGATGCTGGGAATGGTGCTTTCTACTATCATTTGGGGCTATTTATCTGATCATTTGGGAAGTAAGAAGGTTCTTCAGCTCAGCATCTTATTTGGTTTATTAGCGCCTTTATTTGCTCTTCTATTGCCGCGGCATTGTTCGAATCTATTTGTACTATTATTTGTATTTTTAAGTTTTTTTATCTCGGGACGAGTTATAAGCAAAAACTCTTTTTTATTAGATACAGCTCCTGCTAAAGACAGGCCCCGCTATGTAAGTTTAGAAGGGACTTTCAGGCTGCCGGTTGTATTTTTTCCATTGATAGGAGGGGTATTGGTTCAGTATAGTTCCTATACTATGCTTTTTGCAATAACCGGCTTCTTTTTATTAGGGGCTTTTATCTTGAGTTTTTGTTTAAAGGAACCGCGTAAATTGGCGTTGTCGCATAACAGCACCAACGCCTGAGGGACTGGTGTATTTTGCAACAGTCCAAATTGTGGTAAAACATTCTTGAGGAAAGGCACATAACATGGGTATAAGGGAAAATTATTTAAAAATTAGAGAAGAAATTCCTGATTATGTAGAAATAGTTTTAGCTTCTAAAACTAGGACAAAAAAAGAAATAGAGGAAGTAATTTCTGCCGGCGCAAAAAATATCGGCGAAAATTATGTGCAGGAAGCTGAGAATATGTATAGCTCTTTAGGCAAAGACGCAGAGAAAGTTCAATGGCATATGATAGGTTCCTTACAGAAAAATAAAATAAATAAAGCTTTGAAGATTTTTGATTATTTTCAAACGGTGGATTCTTTTCATATAGCTGAAGCGCTAAACACAAGAGCAGGACAGATAAATAAGATAATTCCTGTTTTTGTTGAGGTTAACATAGGCAGTGAAATAACAAAGTCTGGAGTTAAGCCTGATTTTGAGAAGATAAAAAATATGGCTGTTAAGATCTCAGAACTAACATTTTTAAGACTGGAAGGGCTGATGACGATGGGGCCCAGAACAGGAGATCCTCAAAAAATAAGGCCTTATTTCCGGAAGACAAAAGAAATATTTGACAGATTATCGGCTGTTGTTATTCCTAATGTGAGTTTAAAATATCTTTCTATGGGTATGTCTAATTCTTACAAGGTAGCGATTGAGGAAGGAGCTAATATGGTAAGACTGGGGACAATTGTGTTTGGTAAAAGAAGCTGTGCTTTAGACAATTCAGAGGAGGTAAATGAATGTTAGATACAAACCTTGAGCACGTAGAAACAAGGGAAGGAATTTATAAAAGATATCGGTATTAAGAAGGACCACATTGTAATGAAAAAGGTGGATGAAGGATGATAGTAGTATGAAATTAACCGTTTTAGTGGATAACAATACAATAATCGACCAGTATTATTATGCCGAGCCGGCAGTTTCTTACTGGATTGAAATAGATAATAAAAAGATACTTTTTGATGTCGGGTATTCGGACATTTTTATTAAGAACGCTCAGCTGTTGGGTATTGATGTAAAAGAAGCTGACTATCTTGTACTGTCTCATGGGCATATTGATCATACTGGCGGGATAGAACCATATATTGATTATGCCGGTAAAAAAACAAAGGACATCAGCTTAGTGGCACATCCTCTTGCTTTTAGCAGAAAAACGTATGAAGGTTTTGGCGATATCGGGACCAGGAAAAGACAAAAGGAGATTGAAACCTATTTTAATGCGCACTTGTCAAAGAAACCTGTGTGGTTAACTGAAAACCTGTGTTTTTTAGGGGAAATACCCAGAAAAAATGATTTCGAGGCAAAAGAACCGGTTGGTATGGTTTTTGAAAACGGGAAGAAAAAGCCGGATGTTGTAGTAGATGACAGCGCGCTGGTATATAGATCAGGAAAAGGGATTGTGGTTATTGCCGGATGCTCCCATTCCGGTATTGCAAATATAATTGAATATGCAAAAAACGTCTGTGGGAGTGAGAAGATATCCGATATTATTGGCGGATTTCATCTCCTTAACGCTCAAAAGGTTGTTTTGGAAAAGACCATTGACTATTTTAAGTCCTGTGAAATTATGGATTTTCATCCCTGTCATTGTACAGACCTGAACGCGAAAATTGAACTTGGGAAGCATTTTCCTCTGCAGGAGGTAGGGTCGGGATTGATTTTGAACTATGCGTAGCTATTGTCCTGTTCCGATGGTGAATAATTAAAGAGATGATACGTATGAAGGTTAAAACAGTGCTCCGAAAAGCTAAAGCGAAGAAAAGGTCCGTAGAGGATTTGCATATTGTAAGGTTTTATTCTTCGTATGTGACTATTTCACAGGGCAAAGTTATTGAGGTAACCGAACCGTATATGACGTTTTGTCCTCTTGCTAATTTTCTGTACAGAAATATAGGTCTGTCGGGTAATTCCGGAGAAATAACGCAAGCTATACGGCGTGGGGTGAGTGAAAAAATTGCTCGGTTTGGGCATTTTACGGAGAAACGGGAATTGTATGATGATTCTATTGCAGTTCCATATGGGGCTTCGGAGATGATGATGTATGCCCTGAAAAAGAAAAGTATTGAAGCGGCTGTGGTTGTTTGTGAGGGTGCGGGTACTGTAATAGTCAGTAAACCTGAGCTTGTCCAGGGTATCGGGGCGCGTATGAATGGACTGTTTTTCACGTCTCCTATTAAAAAGATAGCAAAAAAACTTAAAGAAGCAGGCACTCATGTGGTTTTCGAGGATGCTTCTATTAATCAGATTGAAGGCGTCAGGAAAGCCGCGGAACTCGGGTACAAAAATATTTCAGTTACCATTAATTGTTCTATGGATGAACCGTTTAAAAAAATACAGGAGATAGAGAAAAAATTTGGGGTGTCTGTTGTTATTCTGGCAATTTGTACTACCGGGATTACCCAAAAGAGAATTAAAGAGATTAATCAGTATGCTGATCTTGTATGGAGCTGCGCTTCAGATAAGTTGCGTGAAATAATAGGAAAAGCAGCGATCCTTCAGATTTCCAGGAAAATACCGGTTTTTGTTTTGACAAAAAAAGGGCTCAGGTTTGCGAGCAATTATTGTTCGGAAGAAGAATTGATAAAAGAGCTGGATATAAATAAACAGTATTTTATTGCCAGTAATTCTGGGAATAGAAAGGTAACAATGGGTAATTTTGACGTTTATTTGCATGAGACTTCATTACCTGTAAGAGACAAAAAAGAACCTGCGGTTCATGAATAGGGGGTAGGTCGGAGGCCTGTTATGATTATTTCGGTTGCAAGCGGGAAAGGCGGGACGGGGAAGACGACGGTGGCGACGAGTCTTGCTCTTTCTCTCTCCAATGCACAGTTGCTGGATTGTGATGTGGAAGAACCCAATGCGCATATTTTTACTAAACCTGAGGTTACCGGGACGAAGCCGGTGTTTATTCCTGTTCCCGAAGTCGACGAGACACTATGCAGTTTTTGCGGGAAGTGTCAGGAAGTATGTGTGTATAACGCTATAGCGGTTATTAAAGATCATGTGCTGGTGTTCTCTGAGTTGTGTCACGGGTGCGGTTCCTGTACGTATTTTTGTCCGTTCGGTGCGATTAAAGAGGTGAATCGTGAAGTGGGAGTAGTTGATGTGGGAACGAGCGGCGAGCTTCACACTGTTACCGGTAGACTGCATGTGGGAGAGGCGATGGCCCCGCCGGTCATTAAAGAAGTGAAGAAGTGTATTGATCCTGAAAAAACGATCATTATAGATGCTCCTCCGGGTACGTCGTGCCCGGTGATTGCTGCTATTACAGGTTCTGATTATTGTATTCTCGTAACCGAACCGACACCGTTTGGATTTCATGATTTGCTTTTGGCTGTTGACGTATTACGTGAAATGGCTATACCTTTTGGCGTAGTCATAAACCGGTCTGATTTGGGAGACGGGAAAACAACCGACTATTGCAGAATAGAACAAATACCGGTCCTTATGGAGATTCCGTTCAGTAAAGAGATAGCAATGGCTTATTCTGAGGGGAAACCTGTTGTAAATGCATTTCCTGAATATAAAAATATGTTCCTCAATATGTATAAAAAAATAACGCAAATAACAGGACGGGATGTATGAGTACAGTGCTCTCAAAGATTCATTATTATATGCATGTATGTATTTTTAAGGTGCGGGATGTCCTTATGCCTCGAAGAAGAATAACTGAAGAAATCGGGATAAAACCCGGATTTTATGTGGTTGATTACGGTTGTGGTCCGGGAAGTTACGTTGTTCCACTTTCAGAAATGGTGGGAGAAAAGGGACGGGTGTATACGCTCGATATCAATCCGCTCGCGATTTGGAAAATAAATACTGTTATTTCAAAAAAGAAGCTAGGTAATGTAGAGGCAATCTGTTCGGACTGCAAAACAGGGTTGGCTGACGGGAGCATAGATGCTGTTATACTTTACGATGTTCTCCATACACTGAGCGATCCCGATGGTGTGCTCACTGAATTGAACAGAGTTTTAAAACCGGATGGAATGTTATCTTTTCTTGATCACAAAACAGCAGAAGATAAACTGGTAGAAAAGATAACCGCTGACGGCATGTTCCGGTTGGCAACACGGGGAAAAAGAACCTATACGTTTAAAAAATAACGAAACAAAAACAGGTAATACAAAAGGAGGCAAGTACGTATTATGGAGAAAAAAACAGATGTTGTAATTATTGGTGGGGGACCAGCCGGTGTAGTGACTGCTTCGACAGCCCGGAAATATTATCCGGATAAAAGCATTACGCTCATGAAGAGTATTGAACACGGCTGTATCCCCTGTGGTATCCCGTATATGTTTTCAAGCCTTGAGAATCCGGATGATAATAAACTCAGTACGGATCCATTAGAGAAGAAAGGGATTGATGTTGTTGTGGATGAAGCCATTAGTGTGCTTCCGGATACAAAGATTGTGGAGACAAAAAACGGTGATACTTATTCTTATGAAAAGTTGGTTCTTGCGGTTGGTTCTGAACCGATAATTCCGCCAATTAAGGGTATGGACAAAGACGGTGTCTTTCCCATATTCAAGGATATGACATATCTGAACGAGGTGGTAGAGAAGGTTAAAAAGAAGAAAAAAGTCCTCGTTATCGGTGGAGGATTTATCGGTGTCGAATTTGCCGATGAGATTGCAACGCTGGACGGAATAGAGGTGACGTTGGTTGAAATGCTTCCCAATCTTCTGGCGAATTCTTTTGATAAAGAATTTTCGGTTCTCGCAGAAGAAAAATTACGTAATCGCGGTGTAACGGTTATAAAAAATGCTCGGGTAGAGGAGCTGATCGGGAACGATCACGTTGAAAAAGCGCGGCTTTCTAACGGGGAGGTTCTTTCTGTCGATAGTGTGATCCTGGGAATAGGGGCCCGTCCGGATATTGCTTTGGCGAAAGATGCCGGGCTTGAGATAGGCAAGTGTAACGGTGTCTTGGTTGATGAGTATATGCGGACATCTACTCCGGATATTTTCGCCGTAGGTGACTGCTCGTGTAAAAGAGACTTTTTTACGAGGAAAGCGACATCTGTGATGCTCGCTTCAACTGCTACCGCGGAGGCGAGGGTCGCTGGAGCGAATTTGTATAAAATTAAAGTGGTCAGGGAGAATAAAGGAACAATCGCCGTATATTCAACCTATATAAACGGACTTGTTCTGAGTTCGGCAGGCCTTACACAACAAAGTGCCGAAAAGGAAGGATTTGAGATAATTGTTGGTGAAGTGGAAGGGGTTGATAAGCATCCGGGCACTCTTCCGGGAGCGAGCAAGAGTAAGATAAAACTGGTTTTCTCAAAGCAGTCAGGAATAATTTTGGGAGGGCAGATAAGCTGTGGTATGTCTTGCGCGCAGTTGGTAAACCTTATTGGGGTTGCTATTCAGAAAAGGATGTCTGCTACGGAACTTGAGACGCTTCAACTGGCGACACATCCCTATCTTACCAGTTCACCAACGCAATATCCGGTTGTACTTGCTGCGCAGGACGCGTCGGGGAAAATGTAGAAAGACGGGGATTGATATGAAACAACTGGTTGTTATAAGTGGAAAAGGCGGGACGGGAAAAACGGTTATGACAGGAGCTCTTTCGGCACTGGCCCAAAACAGTGTGATGGCTGATTGCGATGTTGACGCAGCTGACCTGCATTTGCTGCTGGCCCCCGAGATTAAAGAACGTCACGAATTCAGAAGCGGCGTGACAGCTTGCACGGATCTTTCCAAATGTACGGGATGCGGTATGTGTCGCGACCTGTGTCGGTTCGATGCGGTGAACGAGGATTATTCCATAGACCCTGTTTCCTGCGAGGGGTGCGCGTTTTGTTCTTTTGCGTGTCCGGCCGGTGCAATTGAGATGAAGGAAAATGTTTCGGGAGAATGGTTTGTTTCAGACACAAGGTTTGGTCCTCTGGTCCATGCAAGGCTGGGTATTGCTGAAGAGAATTCCGGAAAACTGGTGGCGCTGGTACGAAAAAAAGCAAAAGAGATTGCTGAAAAGAACGAGGCCGGGTGGGTCATTATTGACGGATCGCCTGGGATAGGCTGTCCGGTGATAGCCTCTCTTTCAGGTGTGGACATGGCACTGGTTGTGACTGAACCAACGCTTTCGGGTCTGCATGATGCTGATAGAGTAATACAGGTCGCGAAACATTTTGGCGTGCTGGTAGTACTGGTGATCAATAAATATGATCTGAATCATGAGATGGCCGGGAAAATTGAAGAATATTGTCGCCAGAACGGGATTAAGTGTATCGGTAAAATACCCTTCGATACATCAGTCGTTAACGCGGTTGTAGAAGGCAAAACAATACCTGAATATACCGGAACAAAAATAAAAAATACTGTTGCTGAAATCTGGGCGAAAATACAGGCGAACGTTATATGATCAGAAGCTTCAAATGTATTGTTATACTTGCTTTTATGTTGTTGTCTTCCGGGATGTGGCCGGCACAGCAGTGCCGGGCCGGTGCCGCTCGTCCAAAAAGACAGTGGAAATATATCGTTATACATTACAGCGCTACGATCTGCGGGAATTTGAATATATTTGACCGATATCACGCCGGGACATGCGCTGAATGACAAATGGTGTTGCGTATCATTTTGTTATTTATAACGGGACAAATGGTACTAAAGACGGACAGATACAAATCAGTAAACGTTGGACGAAACAACTTCATGGAGGGCATTGCCGCATAGATTACAACAACCAGCATGGTATCGGTATTTGCCTTATCGGTAATTTTGAAAAAAACGTCCGACAGAAAAACAGTTTTAGTCTCTGGTATGGCTTACAAAAAAAATGATGAACGAAAACGGGATACCAGGAAGCAGAGTATTGGGCCATGGCAAGATGCCAAAAGAACAGACGAAGTGTCCCGGAAAGAAATTCCCTTTTAAACGGTTTTACCAGGCCATAAAAGGATAACAGGATAATAGGAGATAAGAGGATTTCTAATGGAGAAAACAAGCGAAGAAGAAAAAATCAAGCAGGAAAAACGTCTTAAGAAAAAATTAGCTATAATAAAAAACAAAATAATAGTTATTAGCGGTAAAGGAGGTGTTGGCAAAACAACGGTATCGGTTAATATTGCCTATGGATTGGCCCTTAAAGGATATAAGGTTGGTTTGCTGGATGTAGATATTCACGGGCCAAATATCGCAAAAATGCTGGGAGTTGAAGATGAAAAACTTATAGGGTCTGATCTGGAAATAGAGCCTGTTTCTGTCTTGCCTGGCCTTAAAGCGGTGAGTATTGCGATGATGCTTGAGTACCGGGACCAGCCCATTATTTGGCGCGGCCCGCTTAAGATGATAACAATTAAACGATTTTTGAGTGATGTTAACTGGGGGGAACTAGATTATCTGATTGTCGATTCTCCCCCCGGAACGGGTGATGAGCCCTTAAGTGTTTGCCAGCTTATTTCTAACATAGATGGCGCTATTGTCGTGACAACACCACAGGATGTGGCTGTACTGGATTCCAGAAAAGCCGTTAATTTCACCAGGGCATTGAAGGTTCCGGTTGTGGGATTAATCGAAAACATGAGTGGTTTTGTGTGTCCCCATTGTAAACAGGAAATAGAATTATTCGGAGCAGGCGGTGGAGAACGTTCAGCAGCTGATTTAGGGGTGCCCTTTCTGGGAAGGATCCCGATAGAACCGGAAATAGTGACTTCGGGTGATACCGGCAAGCCTTTTATTCATAGCAGGAAAGAAACTCAAACAGCAAAAATTATGGATGAAATAATAGAAAAAATAACCGGATAAAGAATAATAGGCTATGAAGAACTCTGGCAATGGTTTTACGATTAAAATTATTGACAGATGAGGGTAATTGAAGAGAAGGGGGAAAATTAACCCATGACTGTTTTGAGACAAATGCTTAAATCAAAGATTCATGGAGCAACAATTACAAAAAAAGAATTATACTATAGCGGCAGTATAGGTATAGATAAGGCACTGTTGTTAAAAAGCAGAATGCATAATTGAAAAGGCACGCTCCGTATCGGGGGTATTTTTGTGAGCTTTTTCTTGGAATGTTGAGAGTTCGTGAAAATGTTTTATCCACAAATTGCACTGGATTAGGCACGTTTTCTTATGAGTTTATTTTGGGCGTAACCTGAAGATCCAGCATGTATTCAAACCTGCTCCTCCGTAAAAAAAAGAAAAAAATGTTTATTTAACATTAAAACATGATATAAACATATTCGAATAAGAGAATATGAAAGGGGGATAAGGGTGAGTAAAATAGACTATGAACAAGCAGCTAAAATATTCAAACTTTTTTCGCATCCTACACGTCTATTAATAGTGGTGGAATTGTTAAAAGGGCGAAAGTGTGTCAGTGGTATAAACGAACTTGTTAAAGTTCGTCAGCCCAATATTTCACAACATCTGTCTTTACTTAGATTAAATGGAATAGTTGAATCTAAACAAAATGGCAAAGAGGCATGTTATTGTCTAAGAAAAACAGAGTTAGTCCAGTGTTTGCTGACTTTTATTAAACAAAGCAAATTGGTTTAAATTGGTTTATGTGTTTTAAACGGATTAAGATTCATTAATTAAGGAGGAGAATATGACATTAAGAGTAAACGATAAAAATTTTGAACAGGAAGTATTGAAATCTGAAATCCCGGTATTAGTGGATTTTTGGGCTCCCTGGTGTGGTCCTTGTCAGATGGTTGGACCAATTATTGAAGAAATTGCTATGGATTATGCAGGGAAGGTGAAGTTTTGTAAAATGAATGTCGATGAAGCATTTAAAACAGCTTCACAATATGGGGTTATGAGTATACCTACTATTACACTCTTCAAAAACGGGGAAACACTCGATAAAATAATAGGGGCGCTTCCAAAGGTTGATATAGAGAAATTTATTAATCATAATATGTAAGTTTGAGAAGGCTATGTTTAATTGCAGTGAGTTGAGTGCTGGCAACTTGCTGAGACATTTGGATGTCCCGCGGTTTTACTGCGGGATACAGTATAATATGATACTATGGGGTTTTTTGAAGAGGAGCTAGTTTAAGGAAACGGGTTTAGATTATGTGGAAAATATTGAATGTTTTAAAAAAGCATTTTATATGGGGCATACCAATTTCAATGGTGTTGGGATTGCTGTTAGGTAATTATTCTAATCCTTTATGGCTTAAAAAAACAATTGTTCTCTTAACTATTCTAATGATTTATCCGTCGCGTTGGCTATTGCTCTGACGGTTTTTGGCAGACAGGGCCCTGAAATAGCGTTTACTATAGCCGTTGCCTATCTTATTCAGGTAAAATCAGCGGCATGGTATGGTAAGTTTACGGATAAAATATTTGAAACAAAAAAAGAGGTATAAGATAGTGGATTCTAAACAAATTGAAGAAGCCCGAAACTTGCTTAATTTGTGGGAGTATTCAACATTGGAAGATATTAAAAAAAGCTACAGGAGTCTGTCTCTAAAATATCATCCTGATAAATGTGATGATGAGAATAAAGAAGAATGCGAAAAGATGTTTAAAAGAATATCTCTGGCCAATAAGCTGATTCAGGCCTATTGCAAAGGATATAGATATTCCTTTAAAGAAGAAGATGTAAAAAGGAATCTTATGTATTGGGACTACGACGAATACATGGAAAGATTCTATGCTGACTGGAATAAAGAAAACTTATCGCCATAATCGGAACTTCCGGCAGGGTTTCGTGACGGGTTTCATTCCTTGGTCTTATAGCGGGGGACCGCAGAATTTGATGTCTCACAGCTTTCAGCACGGGGGGGGGTAATTGAAAATGAGTGTATTTGACATTTTTTACAGAAAATATGATGCCTGGTATGATAGAAATAGATTTGCATATCTGTCAGAACTGGAGGCTTTAAAGAGAGTTATTCCTAAAGAAGCCAGAGGGGTAGAGATTGGTGTGGGTACAGGCAGGTTTGCTGTTCCTTTAGGAATCAGGTTTGGCGTTGAACCTTCTTTTGAAATGGCTTTTCTAGCAAAGGAACGAGGTGTAGAAGTTTTTCAGGCAACAGCAGAACAACTTCCCTTTCCGGATTTATCATTTGATTTTGCAGTAATGGTCACTACAATCTGTTTTTTGGATAATATTGTGACTGCGTTTGGAGAAGTTTATCGTGTGTTAAAAACAAACGGGCAGTTGATTATAGGATTTGTAGATAAAAACAGTTCTCTGGGAAAATTATATCAAAAGAATAAAGCCCAGAGTGTTTTTTATAGTATTGCAAATTTTTATTCGACGGATGAAGTTTTATCATATTTAAAAAAGACTGGTTTTTCAGAATTTGCTTTCCGTCAGACAATTTTTCATGATTTAAGAGAAATAAAGAAGGTTGAACCCGTTATAAATGGTTGCGGAAAAGGATCTTATGTGGTTATCAAGGCTAAAAAAGAAGGATAATAAAATGAAAGTTGCTGTCATTGGAGCGTCAAATAAGCCTCACAGATATTCTTACCAGGCGGTTGTGCTCTTGAAAGAGAACGGGCATGAGGTATTTCCTGTTCATCAGCGAGTTAAGGAAATTAAGGGAATAAGGGTTTATTCATCTATTCAGGATATTGGTGATAATATTGATGTCGTCACGCTTTATGTGGGAGCAAAAGTCTCAAATGTATTAAGAAGAGAAATTCTCTCCAAGAGACCGAAACGTATTATTTTTAATCCGGGCGCGGAAAATTTGGATTTAGAAAACAGAGCAAAAGAAGAAGGCATTGAAACGATTAATGCGTGTACCCTGGTTATGTTAAAAACCAGGCAGTTTTGAAGAGATTTCCGATTATGGAAAAACTTGCTTTATTTAAACTTGAGGGCGGTAAAAAAGGTCGCTTTCGGGCGAGGATTGATAAACAAATCAGCGAAAAAATCCGGAGAGGCTATGCCTGAGGGTTAAGTGTTGTATAAAATATAATAAGGAAATATAATATTTGATTGCGCTGTCTTCGACATACAAGGATCACATATAAATAGGGTAATCAAGTGAATATACTGGTTTTTAACAGCGGAAGTTCCTCCTTAACTTACAAGGTTTTCGGGGTAACAAATTCCGGCAGCATAAATGTCCTTGTTTCAGGAAAAGCCCACCGGGTCGGGGTAACAGGTTCTGAACCCTCCTTTATTGAAAACAGTTTTAAGGGGAAGTTTCAAAAAGACACCAAGCCAATAAAAAATCACAGTGAAGCGGCACGATTAATTTTGCAGTATGTAAAGCAAACAGGTTTTGACATAGACTATATTGGTCATCGTTTTGTTCATGGTGGGGGCTATTTCAAGGAGGCTGTATTTATTAATGAAACAGTACTTAAAAAGCTCGAAGAATGTGTGCCTCTGGCACCTATTCATAACCCGTCCAGTTTAAGTGTAATAAAGGAATCGGCGGAATTTTATCCTAATATCAGGCAGTATGTGTCATTTGATTCTGCTTTTCACTCTGCTATTCCAGATTATGCATATACATATCCGTTACCAAAAAAAATAATTGAGAAATATGGTTTCAGAAAATATGGTTTTCACGGTCTTTCTTACTCCTATGTTGTTAGAGAAGCTGCAAGAGTTATGGGAGTTCCCCTGGAAAACTTAAAAATTGTCGCGTGTCACCTGGGAACAGGAGGCGCGAGCGCAGTAGCGATAAAGAATGGTAGATCGATAGACACGTCAATGGGATATTCGCCGCTTCCGGGACTTATGATGAGCACACGATCTGGCGATATTGATCCGATGTTGACACTGTATTTAATGTCTGTTTTTGGTTATCGGCCAGATAGCCTGATGGAAGTTCTCAATGAAAAGAGCGGCTTGCTGGGAATTTCCGGTTTTTCAAGTGATATACGCGATATCATTAAACGTGTTTCCGGAAAAGAAG
>JAVCCS010000060.1 GCA_030765365.1 Candidatus Theseobacter exili | reverse complement strand
CCAGGTTTATGCTAAGATTGTGGATGAGGCTAAAAGGAAGGCAGTAAATAAAATCAAACTTAACCTGTAATTGATAAGAAAAGAAGTATTTGTTTAAATCTCCTTACTATGAAAAAAAACAAACCGTTTATCGAGGAAACTATTAAACTAAGATTAAAAGCAAACGACCCAGTGAAAGAATTTGCTACAAGAAATAAAACTTCTCCTATTGATGTTTGGAATAATTTCCAGAAATACACAAAAAGAGCATTTAAAATAATTTATCGTTTACCGATTGATGGGGTTAAGTTGAAATTCAGATATGTAACACTTACATTTAATGGGCGTCACCGAAATACATAAAATGGAAAAACAGAAAGACATAAGATATTCAATTACTTCTATTGAGAATGGTGAGTATAAAAATGTCTTCTATTACAGAGTTTTAAAAGGAGATATTGAAACAGACGGTTTTGTTTTATTTCCCATGAACACAGGAGCAATAAAAGTCTACAATGCAGAACAGGCTTTCATTTTATCAAATAGAGCCTTAGAGGTTGAAAACTGTGATACCAAAGAGTTAATTACTATTGATGGTATCCAGTACTTAAAGAGCTTTTTAGATGGCTACAAACAAGGCGAATTATATTTTTCAAATGAGTTTAAAGGTTCGCCAACTGTTATTTATGGTGAACATTCAGAAAGCTACATAGGTACAATTTTAAACCATTTTTACGATACCGAACATGAAACAGGGCGTAAAGGTTGGCAGTTTATTAGGTTTGAATACCCTGTAATACTTACACATAAAACAATCAGAAAATACGGGTATTACTCAGGAATAGTAAACAAGGTTCAGGAATTAATAAAACTGCATCCTGAGCCATTCAAGAAGGTTCCAATTGTTTCGCAGCCTCAACCTATAAAGAATAAAGATCTCGAAGAAAAAGAAAATACTTTGCGAAATGAAATAAAAAGTGCATTCAGTTTCATGCAAAGAAATGACATTCGAAAACATAAGTTGATTTTAAATAATACTGATTTTCAAAATTTAATCAATTGGGTGTACTATTATTTTGACAATGAATTTTCTCTACCTGAAATAGAACAACCTATTCAAACAATAAATACAGCTAAGGGAAATGTTATCTATACGTTTATTAACCTGTTCAAACGATTGCATCCATCAGGTACAAAACCTCAAAGCCTATATCTTTTAATTAAAGCCTGTTTCTTTGAATATCGAAAAGACAATGTTTTGAATTATAGCAAGCAAAAAGAACCACAGTTTTACAATGACATTATAAGTAAATCAAAGTAAACTTATACTTTCCGTAAACACGCAAAAAAAACGCAAAGTAACCGAAAAACCGTTTCTGTACTTCGCAAAGTAACCAAATAAAATACTTTGTAATGACAGAAATTTTGACATTCGACAGACTACCAGAAGCGGTAACAATGCTAACAAAAGAAGTTAGCGAACTTAAAAAGTTATTACTGAACAATAATAACAAACAACAATCAATCGAAAGTCCCGAACAGCTTCTAACAGTTCAGGAAGCGGCTCAATTTTTAAACCTCACCGTTCCAACAATTTACAGTAAAGTAAGCAAAGGCGAATTGCCGGTAATGAAACGTTCTAAAAGGCTCTACTTTTCAAGTATTCAACTTTTGGATTACATTAAAAAGGGAGCTAAAAAGTCAAATGCTGAAATAGAAGCTGAAGCAGAGCGATATTTGTCGAACAGTAAAAAAGGATTGAAATGATGAACCAAACACCACACAACCCTTTGCATAAAAGACAAGGCATGGTATTTGATCACAAATCCCGACCTAATAAGCAAATCATAGCAACAACTTTTGTTTTATATGATTGCTTGCTAGTTTAAACTATAATGATTTGTTACATATTCTTAGCTGTAGCAAAAAAACGCACATCTTTTGTAGCCCAACAATGGTTAGCGAACCCTAATATGGTCTTTGCTACTGCAATATCTGAAGAAACAGCCGAGATATTACCAGTAAAGGAAGGTGTGTTTCTTAAAGAAGCAAAAGTAAATGGTTTAATATTTCGTATTACTAAATATGAAAATGGTTTTGTAAATTGTTCTATTCGTGGTTCTCTACATAAGTCAGCAAAAGGAGAAAATCATAGCCGTTTTACATTTGCTGAGTTGCAAATCTACATTAAACAGCTATGTGACGAATACCATTTAAACCCATCTGAAACATCTATACATGGTTTTGAAGTACAAATAAATCTCAAACTTATGTACAGTCCTTTGAACTTCTTGAAGATGTGTATTGCTTATAAAAATAAATCGTTTGCCTCAACAGACAAAAGCAACCCCGACATGTGTAAAATGGTTGAAGTTGATGACTATATTTTAAAAATGTACGACAAAGGTAAAGAAAGCAATGTGAACGAGTTTTTATTGCGCTATGGTAAAAGGATTAAGAACATGCGAATATTGCGCAAATACGGCATTAAAACACTTTCTGATTTGATGGACGGTGAGAAGGTCGCCCCATTGATTATAGAACTTTTAAAAACAGTATCCCATATTAGGATTTATAACCATGATAAAGGTTTGATAGATAGTTTAAAAAGAAATAATGAAAAAATTAAATGGCTACAATTTGCAAGCCCACGATATTGGATAGATGCAAATAAAGATGAACGCCATAAAGCTAAGTTGTTATTAAAAAAATTATCTAACAAATTGGGGTTACCTGATTATAACACTCAACTATCAAACTGGATTGGTTATGAATGGAGGCAGCACTTTACAGACAAAGAATGGGCGACTTTTACACCACATATCAAAAAGCATCTTGATAAATTGGCAGCACCTATAAAGGCAACCTTTACACTTTTTATATTCAGGGTGTATAAGTCGCCCGAACAAGTGCTGCACGGTTCGGGCGACTTTAAAACCATCAATGAAAAGGAGGATAACATAATCACAACGCTAAAACCGATACCAGAAAAGCGTTTTTGTGCTACCTGTAGTTGTGATATATCTCACAAAAAGAAAGGTTCTAAAAATTGCTCTAAACGATGTAGAAACAAAGCAAGTGGCAAAGCAAGAACCGAACGAAGGAAACAAAAAAAGCAAGTAGATTGCTAACATTTACTAAGGTTTGAAATTTTTTATATATCCACTTTCATGGAGAAATACTTATAGCTAGGATTGTATTAGGGTAGGTAGTTATTTGTGTCGCGATTGAACTATACACAACAGATATATTGAAAACAGCTCACTCTTGATTGTTTAGATTACAGAAGAAATCTTGAATAGTAATATCTAAACCTGAACATACTTCATTGAGAAATTTAATACTAGGATTATAATTTCCAGATTCTAACCGATGAATATTTTGTTGGTCTTTATCTATATCAGAAGCTAATTGAGCCTGGGTAAGATTTCTTTCCAATCTTAAAAGCCTGACTCTGTCACCTATTGCAATTAATAGTTTGTCCTTCTCTGCTTCCATTCAGAAACGAAAGTCAGAATATTAGAGCGAAAGCTTAACATCGTATATGATGTTATGCTTATATTTGCTTTATGTAAACAAGTAATCTTAAAGTAAATAATCTATATAAGTCAATTGAATAACTAATAAAATCGGTCGCATTATGAGGATAGCAATACTTTTCCTAATGATTTCAGTGAATTTGTTCTCCCAGGATCAATACTTTGTAGGGAAAAATTCAGAGCTTCTAATTAATAAGAAAGTTATACTAAAAGAAGGTAAACCTGGATATTATGGATTTTATAAAGATGATAAATTACAAGAACTCTTTGCTAAAGATGGATTTTCTAACAATCCTGAAAAATTGAAAGGTATTGAATTTACAGTAATTCAAACTATGGAAAATCCAAATGGATTCAAAATGGGAAGGGATTTGGTCTTAGTTCTAGAAAGTGATAAAACTGGAAAAATCTACTATGCCTACAATTCAGATATAGGTCAATCATTTGAGTTATATATCATTGATGGCATAATCCTACCAGAAGGTTATTTCTGTGATAAACTTGAAACTGAAGAAGATAAATTTTCCTCCAAAATTACTACAAAGACACCTGAAAACAGCCAATTTACTATCCATCAAATTGTAGAAAATGATACTATCAAATTATATTTAAAATTAGAAATTTATAAAGACAAATTGAGCTTAAATAATAAGGGAGTGAAGATTTTGCTTTCTGACGGAACAATTTTGTCAAGACCTAATGCAGATATTGAAATCAGCAGTGGAACAGGAAATGACACATGGGGTTATACTTGTTTTATTAGGCTACATGAAGATGACTTGCAAACTTATTCTTCAAAAACAATTACCGACTATTTGTTGGGTAATTATGGAAGGAAAATGGTAGAATCTAATGCACTTGAGTTAAGGGAGTATCTGAAATGCATGACAAAATAATATAATTCACATCTTTATAACTAATTGATTATCAAATCAGGTTACATATTGCATTATGCAAATTTTCGGAGGTCATACACACAAAGACTATTACTAAACGATTGGAGTGTTCTTTTTTATACGTAAAAAATTCAATATCTTGGTTTTAAATTAAATACTTAAGAACATGCAAGCCAACAATCTAAAGCCAGTTATTCCGCCTATTTCTGAGACTTCTAAATTTATTGGATACATATTGGTAGTAATATCTTTGGTTGGATTGCTAATAGGTATTATTTCATTAATAAATGCAACCAAAGACTGGGAAGTTCAGGTTGGAATTACTGTACTGATTTCTTCAATATCATGTGGATTATTCTCAGTATTATTTTTTGGATTATCAGCAGCCATAAAACTATTAGCAGGAATTGAGTTTAATACAAGAAAGGAATTACCGGAATTATCTCAGAATGAAAAATCCACAAAAAAGAATGATATTTCATTTGATGATTGGAAGAAGGAAAATCCGACCAAATCAATTAATGAGTATTATGCTGCATTCAAGAAAACGAGTAAATAATCTTTTCCACTATAGGCTTATAGTTTGAATACAAATAAATGTTGCTGAAAATTGTTTTCATTCGACAGATTGTTCTATCACTTAGAAAATGCACAGGAATGCAATATTTATTAATATGAAGAAATCTATATTAAGTTATATTTCTATATTTTCTGCTTCGACATGTACCCTATTTGTACCTCATTTCCCTAACTAATTGATATTCAAACCAGCTTACATTCTGTATCGGAAAGTAACCACCACAAAGTAACCTAATCACAAACAAGTATAAAACCTATAGTAAGTCTTTATTAGAAGGTGTTTATGTTGATTGCCTGTTAACTGTTTTCTTTGCGTTAATAGCTGTATATTTTGTACCTTTTTGTACCTTTGTTGTACCTTGAGGGTTGAGGTACAAATTTTGTCCATGTTTTGGCGAAATAATTGGACACTTTTAAACACTTTAATACAAATATTACAGTAATCGCACAAAATGAGTTCAAATATTAGGGTACAAAGGATCTGCCAATATTGTAATACAGAATTTACTGCCAAAACTACAGTAACAAAATACTGTAGCGATAATTGTGCAAAGCGAGCTTATAAGGTTAGAATGAAGGTGAAAAAGATTGATAAATCGAATACCGAAACGTATAAAACTAAAACCTTGCCTATTGCTGAACTCAATGCAAAGCCATTCCTAAATGTCCGGGAAGCTTCCCAACTCATTGGATGTTCCCGGCAAACTGTTTATTACTTAATAAATACCGGAAACCTAAAGGCAAAGAATATTCTAAAGAAGAAAACAATTATTAAACGTTCCGAAATTGACAAACTTTTACAATAACTTACTATCTCTTTGTTATGGCAATAAAAGTAAAACTTAGACAGAAAGAAATATCCAAAGGCAGGAAAAGCTTGTATCTGGATTTTTACCCACCTATCCCCCATCCTGAAACCGGAAAGCTGACACGAAGGAAATTTTTAGGCATGTATCTTTTTGAAAAACCTAAAGATTTTGTTGAAAAGAATCATAATGCTGAAACTTTACCAATTGCTGAAAGTATCAGACAAAAGAAAGAGAACGAACTAAATAAACCCGAAATCTATAGTCAGTATGAAAAAGAGAAATTAAGGATTACGGAACTAGGTGAGCTAAGTTTTATTGAGTATTTCCGAGAGTTAGCTAATAAGCGTAAAGCCTCTAACCATAATAACTGGGTATCTGCTCTTAACTATCTTGAAAGTTTTACTGAAGGAAATCTTAAGTTTGCCGACCTTAACGAAAGAATTCTTGAGGATTTCAAAGAATACCTGTTAACAACAAAAAGTAAACGGAGCAACAAAAATACCCTTTCCATTAATTCAGTTGTTTCATATTTCAATAAAGTAAAGGCTGCACTTAAACAGGCATACAGCGACGGTATTATACAAACAGACCTCAATAGTAAAATAAAGCCAATAGAGACAGCTGAAACAAGACGGGAACACCTAAGCCTTGATGAACTAAACAAACTGGTAAAAACGCCCTGTAATAATGAATTATTAAAACGTGCAGCACTGTTTTCAGCTCTTACCGGATTGCGTTTTTCAGATATTCAAAAAATGGTATGGAGTGAACTGGAATATACAAGCGGACAAGGCTATTCTCTGAACTATGACCAAAAGAAAACCAAAAGTGTTGAGGTATTACCAATATCGGAACAGGCATACAGCTTTACAATGGGAACGGAAAATCCAAAGGATATGCCACAGGATAAAAATGTTTTTGATGGTCTTAAATATTCAGCATACCATAATAAACACCTGTTCCAATGGCTTGGAGCAGCCGGGATAACAAAAGCCATAACCTTCCATTGTTTCAGACATACATTTGCTACGTTACAATTATTCAACGGAACAGATATTTACACAGTATCAAAAATGCTGGGACATAAAGACATGAAAACAACCCAGGTTTATGCTAAGATTGTGGATG
>JAVCCS010000298.1 GCA_030765365.1 Candidatus Theseobacter exili | reverse complement strand
GATTATTTGTCTTTAGCAAAAGCGATCTGCAAACTTCTCGACAATAAACCTTATATGAATAAACTGGGAACTGCGGCAAAGCGGCGCTGTCTTGATTTATGGGGGCCACAAAATATGAAACAATGTCTTGAAAAGATATATGATTCTGCACTCATAAATACAAAGTAACACTCTTTTGCTTATTAATTATTTTATTTTTTACAATTATTTCTGGAATTTTTTGAACAATTCGTTTATAGTTTATTTGGTTAGAAGAATTATTTTGAACTTAGTTTTTTTTGTTATTAAAATAAATTAGTGAATTATAAAGTTTCTCTCGACTTTTTAGTTTTTTTGCAGTATAGTGTTGTCAGAAGTTAAGAGAAGCCTTTTAAAATTATTGAATACGATATATTAGAATATATAGATGCCGCCCGAAAAGGCGGCAAAGGGGAAGCAAAATCTGGGACTCTCCTCCTCTCCTTCCAGGTTTCACTTCCCCTTTTTTTGTCTGAATTAATAAATATCTGAAGGCATTTACTGATTCTTTTCCTAAATCACCAACTTCCATTTTGATATTTAGCGTTTTTTCCAATCACTGCAAATCCCGTATCTGTTTTTATAATTTCATCATCATCTGTTAGTGATTTTTTCAGGCTTCTGCTACCGGGTTCTTTAGTAAGTGAAACGATCGAATATTTTTTCTTTTAGTTTTTCTACACTACATCTATAAAGTTTGATAATATAATGTAAATTTATCACTTCTTTTTAAGCTGAATTGGGAGGAATATTTATAATGAACCTTCGAACTTTGATTGCTATTACATTTTTACTGTGTTCATTTCAGGCATATGGTGCAATCGATCAGGCCACTGAAACTTCAGATGATGTTCTCCGACACAAACAAATATTTGAGGCTCAAGGTAAAAATGACTGGGTAAAGCGTATGGATTGCCGATTGCTTTGTCACAATAAAGGAGGGCAAAGGATTCCAGGGACTGATTATATACAGGGATTTCCACTTTATAACTTTGACGGACTTGACGTTTTTGCCAATGAAAAGCCTGTAACAATAGGAATTCTTATTTCATTAAAGAACCCGTTGCAAAAAGATAAAACCTGGTTTGCCAAAACTTCTAATGATATTGAGCTTTCGATTACCGAACAGCTACTTAGTAAATTTGGACAGAACCAGAATTTCAACGTTTTGTCTGCAGAAGAAACAGAAAAGCTTCTTGATACTGTTGACGGAAGCCCTCCTCACAGAATTTCACTGGAGGATCGGAACAAGATTCTTGAAAAAAATCCTAATTTATTACTTATTGAGATCAGGTATGTCCGGGATCTTTATAAGATGCCAATTATTAAAAATGTTCTGACATACAGATTATTTAATCTTCAAACACGGCTGTATTTTAGTGAAGAAAAATTTATATCGTTTGTTCATGGTAATAGTACTAAAGATTCAAGTATTAGTTCCGGATGGTACTGGGTACCGTTAGATAAAAAGGGGAAGGATGATACTACTAGCTTTGTAAAATCCATGAGTATCTCATCAAAAGGAATGTCCAGGCCGGCCGGACCTCCAAAATAGATATCAGTTCATTTTTTTGATGTGTATTTTTCTTTTGTTTGATTAGAAATACTGTTAAAAAAGCCTTCAAGAAAATCTATAGTATCTTTTGGATTTTTCATTTTTTTTCTTAAAACTGCGATTACTGCATTATTTAGCATTTCCAAACAATACTGTGAATTTCTCATCAGGTATTCAGACACTTCCACAGTCAATATTTCTTCTGTAAATTTGTCTTTAGATGTTTTTATTGAGTACAGTTTAGAAAGTGTATGGTCCCGCAGTACAGGCGTTCCCATTGCATAGGTAGAAACGGATATTCCAAAGTTTTTTGGTTTGAGAATTAAATGAGGGAAATTACATTCGTGAATAATAGCCAAATATTGTTTGGGGCGACCAGAAAACAAAACAATTTTTCTAAATGTATTCCATAAAAAGCCGTACTTCCTATTAACAGTAAACCATACGATTGATGCTTTATGTATCTTACGGGAATATATATTGTCAATTACGACCTTTTTAGCAATTATTGTTTCAAGATTTACAGTTAGAAAATTTTTAAAATTCTTATAAATTTCTTTTTCAGCAATTTCACTGTTAACAAGATTGTTTCGATGTGCTATTTTTCCCAGCTCACTATTATCCTGATCAAGCTTTTTGCTTTTACCCCTTTTATCAGCTTTATGAATCTTTTTTTTCAGGATCACATACACTGTAAAAACTATGCCAATCAGACAAATAAAAAAAAATGGTATTAGCTTCATTCTATATTTCCCGTGCGGTTTCAGCAGGATCCTTAATCCCGGCTTCCATAAAACCTTTCTGCCTAAGCAGACAGCTATCGCATAATCCACAGGGACGACCATTTTCTCCCGGGTCATAACAACTGTGTGTTAGACCTAAATCCATACCAAGCCTTGTCCCTTCATGAACTATTTCAGCTTTATGCAAATTCAGAAGAGGTGCGTGAATTTTAAATTCATCTCCCTCTACACCCGCCTTTGTTGCCAGGTTCATCAGGATCTCGAAAGCCGATATATATTCAGGCCTGCAATCAGGATAACCGCTGTAATCAACTGCTGTAACACCGATAAATATATCTCTGATTCCAAGAGTTTCAGCCCATCCTAATGCAATAGAAAGAAAGATAGTATTCCGCGCAGGAACATAAGTTTCAGGAATACCATAAAAAATTTCTTCGGTGGAACGCCCCTTCGGTACAGCTTTATCTGAAGTTAAAGCAGATCCTCCGAATGATCTGAGGTTTACCGGAAATACAAGGTGTTTTTTAACTTTTAATGATTCTGCAACACGACGAGCAGCTTCGATTTCACAGGAATGCCTCTGCCCATAATCAAAAGTAATTGAATATATTGAATATCCCTTATCTTTGGCAATCGCCATTGCTACAGACGAATCAATCCCCCCACTTGAAAGAACCACTGCTTTTTTTTGTGATGCAGCCCGCATTAACGGCCCCTCCCCCTTATTACACCAAAAACAAGTGATTCTGTTACCTTTTTTATCAAGGGTCTGTTCTTTTTGAATGTAACTTCAGGTGCCCGATATGCAATTCGCATATTCATACCGGAACGTTCGACAAAAAAAACTTCATGAAAAATATATTGCGCATCACTTTCCATTCTATATCTGACTAAAACCCTGTATGCAACCTCTCCCGATAATTTTCCCTGTTCCATTGCAAGTACTGTACCTTCCGGCAAACTTTCTATTGATTCAGCAAACTCTGTTAAAATTTCTTTAACACTTTTTCTTTTATTCAATGGCCTGAAAGTTAGGATTTCAGATAAAGAACCTTCTTCATCCGGAGGATACGAATATTCATAAAGATTCTTTTCTTTTTTTAAGCTCCATTGTGCAGGAACTAATACTTTTAAACCAAATTCCTTCATTACTACAGGTTTATAGGCAAGTTCATCTGTTTCTGAAGCTTCGATATAATAACCGCTTTGAGACATAAATACTGTTAATATGAAAATTTTAAAAAAGGCCCGTAAAGTATTTCTCATTTTTATTTCACCTCACTTGTTTAAGACGAAAACTCATACAATATCCGGGTTAGCTTGTTGACAGGCGAATATAGTTTAAAAATCCGCCTGCTAAAAGGATCTCTCTTTGTCTTGATACCAATTCCATTCCAAGGTTTATTTCAATACCCTTGTTTTCAATTATTGCTTTTACAGTGCATCGCCCGTCTGCTAACGATTCAGCTATTTCTGTAATTTTTATCGTGTCGTCCTGCTCAACTTTTTCATAGTCACTTTCTGTTTCAAATACCATTGGGACTATTCCAAAATTCACAAGATTATCCTTATGAATCCTGGCAAAGGATTTCGCAATTACCCCGAACACTTTCAGATACATTGGAGCAAGTGCTGCATGTTCCCGTGAAGAACCCTGTCCATAGTTTGAACCTCCAATTATAAATCCTCCATTATGCGTTTTTGCCCTGGCAACAAAATCCGTGTCTATTCCTGAAAAAACAAATCCGCGATTCTTGGAATATTTGATCTGTATGGCAACACTTTTGCACCACCTGGCAATATATGATCAGTTGTTATATTATCAGCAACCTTGATTAGTACTTTTCCCGCAATCGATGCCTGCAAAGATTCACGTTGAGGGCATGGCGCAATATTTGGACCTCTCAGGATATCAACAGCACCTCCGTCAGAGACAGGAGGAATAATCATTCCGTCATCAACAAGATATCTGTCAGGCTCATTAACCGGTTCAAAATCTCCAAGATCTCTTGGATCTGTCAATACACCGCAAAGTGCTGTTGCAGCGCAGACCTCGGGACTGGCCAAATATATGCCAGCATCTTTTGTTCCGCTGCGTCCCTTAAAATTGCGGTTAAATGAACGCAAAGTAGCAGATCCAGAAGGGGGAGCCTGTCCCATTCCTATACAAGGGCCGCAGGTAGTTTCAAGAATCCTTGCACCGCTTGAAATAATATCTGCCAGAACCCCATCTCTTGCCAGCATTTCCATCACCTGCCTTGATCCTGGTGATATAACAAGACTGACAGCCGCATCAATCTTTTTACCTTTTAATATATTTGCAGTTTTAACCAGATCACTGTATGAAGAATTTGTACAGCTGCCGATAGCTACCTGATGAATCTTAAGCCCTGCAAGTTCCCTGACTGTTTTAACATTATCAGGACTATCGGGACAGGCAACCAAAGGTTCAATAAGACTCAAATTTATCTGGACCACTTCATCATAAGCTGCGTCAGAATCAGGTTTTAATTCCTGCCAGTCCCCTTCCCTTTTCTGAGCTTTCATAAACTCTAATGTTTTATCATCACTAGGAAAAACTGAACTGGTTGCGCCAAGTTCAGCCCCCATATTTGTTACGGTTGCACGTTGAGGAACTGTTAATGTTTCAACACCGCTACCGTAATACTCCATTACCTTGCCGACTCCGCCTTTTACAGATAATAGTTTTAAGACCTCAAGTATTATGTCTTTGGCTGTAACCCATGGATTAAGTTTTCCGATTAATTCTATTCCTACAATATATGGCATTTTCATATAGAAAGGCATCCCGGCCATAGCAGCAGCTACAGACAAACCGCCAGCTCCAATGGCAAGCATCCCTATTCCACCGCCTGTAGGTGTATGGCTGTCAGAACCCAATAAGGTTTTGCCAGGAATACCAAAACGCTCTAAATGAACTTGATGACAAATACCATTACCCGGCCTGGAAAAATGAACTCCGTATTTTGCTGCTACTGATTGAAGATACCTGTGATCATCAGCATTTTCAAACCCTGACTGAAGGGTATTATGATCAATATAACTTACTGACAGTTCTGTCTGGACCCTTTCTTTTCCCATACATTCAAATTGCAGGTAAGCCATTGTCCCGGTTGCATCTTGCGTAAGGGTTTGATCAATTCTAATTCCTATTTCCTGTCCCGGTATCATTTGCCCTTCGACAAGATGCTTTTCAATAATTTTCTGTGCAAGATTCAATCCCATTATTTTTCTCCTGCTTTATTTGTATCATTTAAATTACGACGTGTTTTGAAAAATCAGTATTTTAAGGACATTCTGTTTTTTTGTAAAAGGTTAATCTTATACCGATATGACTACAATACAAAAATAATCCCTACTTGTTAAATATCTCAGTTACAGATAATATAATGATAATAGATTTTCTTATATAAATAGATTAAGAATAATATTAATATTTTATTTTAACATTAGGAAAAGACACTATGACCGGAGAAAGACTTAATTGGGACGATTATTTTCTTGAATTAGCTAAAACAGCGACAAGAAGAAGTGACTGTATCAGAGCTCAAGTTGGTGCAGTTATAGTCAATTCCCGTAACAAGGTTAAGGGAACCGGCTACAACAATTCTCCTGCAGGCGTCCAGGGATGTATTGAAAGGGGCAATTGTTATCGTATTGAGAACAAGATACCAACCGGAACAAGATACGAAACCTGCAGAAGTATTCATGCAGAACAAAACGCAATCATTCAAGCCGGAGAAGATGCTTGCTCCGGTTCTTCTTTATATTTATTCGGTCATGATTTTGTCTGTGTTCTCTGCAGACGCTTTATAATTAATGCAGGCATTATACGTGTTGTTTTAAAGAAGGACGATAATTCTCAAGTCAAAGAAATCGATCCGGCGATATGGATAAACGAATTGTAATTGTATCACTATTTTTTTCAGTTATCATAATCCTGCCTAAATTCTCACTTTGTGATGACATACATGACGAATGGATTAAACGCCGTCACAATGCATATAATATCGGGGATAAGGACAGGGAAAGAAGAGCGCTCGGTCTTTACTATTATGAACTAAGTGAACAGCAAAAACCTTTCAGAACATATTCTCCAATGGAAACTAATCAAAAGAAGGTTTCAAAGCCTCCTGAACCTGATTACACCAGCCTTTTTTCCAGCAAATCGCCCGGCACCTCTTCAACTACTATGGCGCTCAACCTGGTGATACAAGGTTATCTTCTTTTTTCAAAAGGTAAATACAAGGAAGCTCTTTCAATGTTTAGAAGCGCTTCTCGTATGGACTCTGACAATTATGAAGTTTGCCTAGCTTATGGTTGCGGTCTTTTCGCTGCAGGGGACTATTTTGAATCAGCGTTATGGTTTAGGAAAGGACTTGAGTTACATCCAGACAGGGCCCGGATTAAATTTGCTGTCAGTGAATATTTTCCTTCACCTGAAAGCTATGAAGCAGCTTATAAGGGCCTAAATGAATGGACCCAGAATTACCCTAAAGATGAAGAAGAGCTTTTTCTTCTTGGTCTTATTTTGTTTTTGAACGAAAAGAAACAAGATGCTTCTTTAATATTTAAAAGGCTCAATATATCCAATGATCCAATTATATTAGAGCTTTTGGAAATTGCCGACAAACATCGATGAAACGTGTTCATATTTTATTAATTTTAGCAATATTGTTCCGGGGAGTTTTACTCTCAGCAGAAGTCGAAGAAGAAATTGCTAATTCTGATGTACTGGAGAACCTGCTGAATCATAGAATGTATAAAAAAGCCATTAATTATATTCATTCAGGAAAAGCAAAAGACCTGTCTTCGCCTGAAAAGCATTTGCTTCTGGGTACAATCTATCGAACAATAGAAGAATACGCTCCTGCATTCCGTCATCTCAAAAAAGCTCTTCGTTCATCGCCAACAAGACAAAGAGCACAAATCGGAATATGGAACCTTCAGCTTGAAAAAGGATGGCCTGATACCACGGCTAATAAAAATGTTAAAAAATCCATTAAGAAAGTTCTTAAACGACACAAAAATAGATTCGAAAATCTTCAAACAGCATATGCAGGATATCAGGCCCTTGAAGCATGGAAAGAAACCGACAGCATCTGGGAAAAAATCAGAAATGACTTTCCTGACGAAATACCGGCTTCATTTATAGCGGCAGACAGGTTCAGAGCAATACTTCAATGTAAGGATTCTTCAGAACGAATAACTGCCATTAAGGAATTCCTCGATGTTTTTGGACAAGATGATTCACATTACGAGCTTCTTATGCAATATCTTATGGAAGATTATGCTTTTGGAATTAAAGATAAAATTCAGGCAATCAGGCAGGGAGAAAAATGGTTAAAAGAACTGCCCAAAAGCCCTAAAGCACATCTGCATTATGGTAAGCTTCTTGTATGGCTCGGTATTAATATCGAGAAATCTATAGCGGTTCTTCAAAACGGCATTAATCTTTTCGAAAAGGACCCGGATGCCGGCCGTCCTAAAAACACTGATGATGAATCCTGGATGTTCATTAAAAACAGGTGGAAAGGAGAAATCCTTACAACCCTTTCTGAAGCCTTTTTTTTTAAACGAAATACCATTAATGCTGCAAAATATATTCAACAGGCTGAAAAATTAGGCGCTGACACACCTCATCACCACCTTGTTAAAGCAAGAATACTGCGTTCCCTTGGCAAGAATGAAGAAGCCAGGGCTGAATATGCTTTATCTTTCACAAATCCATCTATTAGAAAACATCTTAATAAAGAGCTATTGAATATGTTGGGGAAAAATCAAAAAGGTGTTTCCGACGATAACCTTATTAAAATGTTAAAAAGCAAAATCAGCAATATTCAATTTAGCGATGCAACTGAAGAACTAGGTCTTAAGAATATAAACTGCAGCAAGATTTCATGGGCTGACATAAATGGTGACGGGTTTCAAGACTTAATTGCCGGAGGTCAGCGTTTTTTTATTAATGAAAATGGCACTAATTTCAGGGAAGTAACAAAAAACGTTTGCCAGGAAAAGCTTTCCGGCAATGCTTCAGTATGGGCAGACGCTGATAATGACGGGGATCTTGATGGCTGGATTATTGTTGATAATCCTTACGATTATGACAGGTTCCTTAGAAATCGGGGTGACGGCTCTTTTGACGATTCTACGGAAACAATAACAGAAGTCCGCGATATTTTTCCGACACAAGCTGGAATATGGGCAGACTTTGACAATAACGGATTTGTTGATTTATACCTGGCAAACTATGAAAAAAAGGGGCTTCCAACATCTGGAACAAAAGACCGTCTATTAATGAGCATGAACGGTAAAAAACTCATGGAAAGGTCGAATGATGTCAAAGGAACAAGTCTTGAGCCCATGTGTGGACGAAGTGTTGCAGCATCAGACTATGATGAAGACGGTGATATAGATATTTTTGTCGGCAATTACAGGCTTGACCCGGATTTCATGCTTAATAACAACGGTAAAGGGTGTTTTACCGATGCTGCTTTTGAAACTTGCACTCAAGGCAGAAACAAACAGGGGTATTATGGTCACACCATCGGAGCTGAATGGTCAGACTACAACAATGACGGCAAGATAGATCTGTTTCGTGCCAGTTTAGCTCATCCCAGAGCATTTCAATATTCTGATCTGAGCGGTTTGCTTCAAAATAACGGTAAGGATAAAACATTCACAGATAATCGTATCAACTCCGGCATATCTTACAGGGAAACACATTATGAACCAACATGGGCAGACCTTGATAATGATGGAGATACTGATCTTCTACTGACTTGCTGTTATCCTAGTAAAGAAGTTTTGTTATATCGCAATGATAACGGAACTTTTTTTGATATTACCTGGGCTTCCGGTATTTTGCTTGAAAATGGCCGGGGCGCAGCAGCAGCTGATTACGATCGGGACGGAGACATGGATCTGGCAATTTGCGCAGGCAAGGGACTAACCTTGTTACAAAACAAGTCAAAATCCTCTAATTGGTTAATTATCAAGCTGGAGGGAACTGTTTCAAACCGATCAGGCATAGGTGCTCGTATTGAAATTGAACCCGATGGACCCGTCCGGGAAGTTTATGCAGGTAAAGGAAGTGGTTCACAAAGTGCTTTACCTGTCCATTTAGGATTAGGTGACAGTATGGGGCCTGTCAATGTCAAAATCAGCTGGCCTTCAGGAAAAAAAGAGCTATATTCTCTTGAATTAAACAGAGAATACAGTATTAGAGAAGGAACGGGACAGGCAGATATGTGGAACAACAACTAGTGTCCCATTCTTTAGCGCAACTTGATTGTTCCATTTCGCAGCACATGTGTTCTGTTCCAGAATATAATCTAGTATTATAGAATATACTTTGAGTCTAAAATAACTGGTATAAAAATTGATTAAGAACTAAGCGCAAATAACAATCAGATTTGCAATGTTTGTAAGCAATGTGATATATTTATTATTAATAATGGTTTTTAAAATTAATTTTTTATGCCATTTTTTATGGAAAGGAAGAGAAAAATGACATTAAGAAAGTTTTTTGATCTTTCCACAGGGAATAAAAATTCAAGGCTAGGTTTTAAGCTGATATCACTTGGTATACTCATTTCCCTTTTCCTTTTATATCTTGTCTCTACTCACCTTATTTTTAACGAAATACGTCGCCGTGCTAAAAGCGTAGCAATAGCGACTGCCACCAGTATTAACAGTGCTGAATTAAACCGTGTTCGTGATGAAGATGATATAGATTCAGACAGTTTTCGTTATCTGCAATCTTATGTTCAGCAAGGAGATGAAGCTAATTCAGATGTTTGCAATGTATTCATTCTGCGAAAAAGTAATGATGATGAAAAAGCAAAATACTATGAATATATTGTCGATAGCACTACTTCGGATAAAAATTGCAATGGAATTATTGAACAAGAAGATATTTTTAACCTGCCAGGATCGAAATATCAAGATATAGCTCTATCTGAAATATCGAACTCCAGCTGTCACCCTACTTCTTATTCAGAACCTTCATGGAATATGTTGTATCCAAATTCAATATTCGGATTCGCTCCTGTAAAGAATAAAGAAGGAGAAACACTTGCAATTATTGGTATAGAAATAACAGCTGAAATGGTACAGAAAAAGTTAATTCGTTTTCAGTTTGCTATTGTTATTGTATGGACAGTTTTAAGCTTGCTTATTTTTATTCTATCAAAATTTCGAAAAATGAAATGGATTGCATTTATTATTGTTTCTCTAACAATCATGGCTCTTTTTATCTTTATGTATATGATTGCCAGACGTGTTGTAATCGATGAAATCCGTCAACAGGCAATGGGGGTAGCCATAGCTACCGCAGTTGGCATTGAGGCAGATGACGTTACTGCAATTCATAATGCAAAAGATATTCCTAAAGAGGAGTTTCAGAATATCCAGAAGTTTATGGCACGTATTTGTGAATCAAATCAGGATGTTCAGTTTATATATGTTATGAGACGTTCTTACAAGAAAGGAAGCAAGCCTACTGACTTTGAATATGTCGTTGATGAAGCTGAACTTGATGATAATGATAATGGGATAGTTGATCCGGGAGAAGTCAGTAATGTCCCGGGAACTTACTATGACGCATCTGCGTTCCCAAATCTGGTTAAAGCATGGTACCGTCCAGGCGCTGATGATGAAATAACTCCCGATCCGCCATACCCGGACTTGATAAGCGGTTATGCACCTATTAAAAACAAGAATGGCCGAACGATCGGAATTGTAGGTGTGGATATTATTGCTGAAACAATTGAGAAAAAACTTATAGCACTAAGAACTGTAATATCCATTGTCTGGCTGACTATGAGCATAATGGCTATAGTCATACTACGACTGTTTTTTCAAAAACAACAGCTGCTGGATGAACGTGAACAGCTTATTCAGCAGCTTTTCAAGGTTTCTTCCGTACTGGATGAAAACAGACTAAAATATAAGAAACTAAGTCAAACTGACGATCTTACAGCTTTGTTTAATTCCAGGCATTTTCATTACCAGCTTGTATCTGAAATGGAAAGGGCCAAGCGTTACAATCATCCATTAGCATTGCTGATGATTGATATAGATAATTTCAAGCAGATAAATGATAAATTCGGGCACCAGGCAGGCGATGAGATGCTTATGAAGATTGGTAAAACAATTAAAACGACAATGAGAAAAAGCGATTCGGCCTACAGAATCGGTGGCGAAGAGTTTACAGTTATATTACCTGAAACAAACTCAGATCAGGCCTTGCTTGCTGCTGAAAGAATCAGAGAAGAATGTGCTACACTTTTTAATAAAAACAACGAACCCCAAAGTTGTACTCTTACATTAAGTATAGGTATTACGCTTTATGATACAGGCGAAGACCCAAAAGCACTTATATGTAGAGCAGATATGAATATGTACAAAGCAAAAAAGCAGGGGAAAAACAGAAGTTTTCTGGATTAGTTCAATCAATATAAAGCTATATAAACAGAATTCAGTTGCTCAGGCGCAATGTTTTTTTAGAAATTTACCTATTCTGCTCAAAGCCTCTTTAATATCGCTTATCCCGGTAGCATAAGACATTCTGATATAACCTGCGCCAGATGGACCAAATGCAGTTCCTGGAACCACAGCTACTTTTTCTTCTTCAAGAAGTTTATGGGCAAATTCCACTGAATCCATTCCTGTTGATTGTATTGATGCAAAAGCATAGAAAGCACCTTGCGGCATGAGGCAATCCAACCCCAGTTTATTGAGTTCTGTAACAATGTATTTCCTGCGCCTGTTATATTCGGCGCGCATGGATTTTGCTTCTTTATCACACCGGAGAGCTTCTAAGGCAGCCATCTGCCCCATAATAGGCGCACACAAAATCGTATATTGATGTATCTTTGTCATCGCAGCAATTACTTCTCTGGGTCCTGCCGCATATCCAATACGCCATCCCGTCATAGCATATGCCTTCGAAAATCCGTTCAAGTACAATGTTCTTTGCCTCATTCCAGGCAAAGATGGGAACGGCACATGATCTCCGTCATATGTCATGTAATCTCCGTATATTTCATCAGAAATCACAAATAAATCTTTTTTTTCGATCACACGGGCCAATTCAACAAGTTCATCACGGTTATATGATGCGCCTGTAGGATTACAAGGGTAATTCAATAAAAAAATATCACCAGAAGAGGTTTTTGTTTCTGCAAGTTGTTTAGGAGTAACCTTAAAAGCCGTCTGAGCAGTTGTAGCCAAATATACCGGATCCAGACCCGCCAAATATGCAGTAGGATAATATGATACATAACAAGGCTCATGAATCAGGGCCTTGCAATCAGAAACAGACAGCGCCCGCATAGCCAGATCCATGGCTTCACTTACACCTACGGTGATCAGTATTTCATCATTAGGATCATAACTGGTTTTCAATCGCGGTTTAAGATACCTTGATATTTGCTCACGCAGTTCTTGCAAACCTTTATTTGATGTATATGTTGTATAACCTTTTTCTACAGAAAATATTGCGGATTCGCTTATTCTCCAGGGGGTATCGAAATCAGGCTCACCTACACCGAGACTTATAACATCTTTCATTCCGATTACAAGGTCAAAAAACGCACGTATCCCGGAAGGAGATAAATCTTTAACTTTTTTATTAATTTTCATGATCAACCAACTCTAACAATATTTCAAAATGAGATTGAAAGTCTTTTATCACCGTCAATTTTATGCAGTATATCTCCGTCTTCCTTATATTTCTTTAGCAAGAAATGTGTTACTGTCCCCTGAACATTTTCAAGAGTAGCCAGTTTTTCCGAAACAAAGGAACTTACACTATGCATATCTTCACCTTCAACAATTACAAGCAGATCATATCCGCCTGAAAGCAAATAACAACTCTTAACAGCAGAAAAGCTGTAAATCCGTTTTGCAATTGCATCAAACCCTACGTTTCGCTGAGGTATAACTTTCACTTCAATCAATGCTCTGACAATCTTGACATCAGTTTCAACAGCTTCTTTGTTCACGACAGCTTTATACTTAAGAATTACCCCTTCACTCTCATACTTCTTTATCCGCTTTTCAACTTCTGCTGTACTTTTGCCTGTCATTACAGCAATTTCCTCAGAAGTCAACCGGGCATCTTTTTCCAATATTTCCAGGATTTCATCCATAAAGCACTCTCCTCCGTCAAGCTTAACCACTACAGGGATTGTCATATATTTGTAACATAATATAACAGAAAATATATCAATACTATAAATTTACTTACATTCCAAAAAGAAACAAAACTGCAGTCTTTAAAATACTATTTCTGTATTTTTGTATTATTACCAAATTCTGCTCAGGAATAGATAGCAAATATTCCTCTAATTTATTGCGGTCCCTGCCTATATCCCGTTGCAACTTGACCCATCCATCCTGAAAAGAATCCACTGAAACACCCGAACTTGCACTCTGCTTTTGCACATTATCCAGTTGATTTGAGCACTGGTTTATTGCATTTTCAATAGCATTCACATCAAGAATTCCCTTCATCTTTTCAGGAAGCTCATTTGCTTCAGAAGCGATCAAGATTGATGCCACCTGCCTGAAATACCAGTTGTATTCACCAAGTGACATATTTTTCTCTTTCAGGCCAAGGGCTCTTTCCAAAAATATCTGACTTATTTCATCAAATATTTTCAACACCTCACTCAT
>JAVCCS010000208.1 GCA_030765365.1 Candidatus Theseobacter exili | reverse complement strand
CAGCTTTCCGGGCTCAGTGATATTTCGTTGAGACCGGCGTGATTATTTTATGGCATTGTCCCATATGTTTTAGCCCGATAAAGTAGGTACGCTCATATTTCAAAATTCGTTTGAGCAACAGGCCGTTTAGTATTGTGTCCCTCGAATTACTAATGCACTGTTTATAAAGTTTTTAGTATGATGAACTTCTTTGAAGTCAAAAAACTGTCGGATATATTTACAAACTTGAAACACTAAGAATATCTATGTTTATTTCCGAGTCAGCAGATACAGGTCAATTAATTAATATATGACTAATCATTTCAATAGATTGTAAATATTGTTTCTAATATTGACTCGGTGGAATTCATTATTGCATATTTCTTGCTTATTCTTAAGATGCATCAATCTTTAAGGGGAGAGTGGGAAGAAAAATGATAATGCGGGTACAGTATAAGAATGGTTGGTATGATTATCTCCACGACCGAGTATTCAATCATGAGATTGCCCTTAAGAATATCAGGCGGTTTTACCGTCCTTCTGAGAAGAGATGGGTCACCATTGGAGTTGACGCTATACGAGGAATGAGTGGCGTTGCGTATGATGGGCCTGAAAGAAGGGGAATTCACCCAGCCAATGCAATTATGGGCACATCAATAAAATAGGTTCAACTCGTCAGCTTGAAGTACTGACCATGTAATTGCAGCGACTAATATCTGTAATTTTGTATACCTTGCGATCTTTGAAAGGGAAAGATGATTATAATATCTCAATATCTTCTGCCCTAAATGTCAGTACAGAAATTTAAGATAGTATGATACGCTCTTCAAAAAATAATGTGCGGTTATTTCATGATATTCGTTTAATGGCTTCAACAATTTCATTAAAACACAGAGTGTTGACAGCTTGCCATGCGCATCACACCAGCTTTTTGGTTTACGTGTGTCTTCCTGTAACAAATAAAACCTGAATGGGTCTGTTTGTTGTAGATTACGATTGGCAATAGACAACAAGAGTCAGTGGCAACGTTGACCTCATTATTTACCTGTCAATAATTTAGTATTGTGTCCCTCGAATTCCTGAAGTCATCAGCCTGAAGATTTATTAATATATGTTCTCTTTCAAATGGCAATCAACGTTTCTTGAAAAATAAGTGGCCACAGCGTTATTGAAATTCCTTGACATTCTAAGGCTTTTTGTTAACTATACAAAAGTCTTAATAAAAGAATAGAAGGTGTCATATACTAACAAACAACAAATAATTTTTTTTCTTTAATAAAAGAAGATTCTAAAGATGGCAAATAATCGCAACAAGACCCCGTTTCTCTCAAACAGAGGCGGGGTTTTTGTCGTTTATGTCAAAGGCATCTGAGAGATATTATGCAGGAATTGGCTTGAATTGGTATGCTATATTGAATATTGAAAGCAAGCAAAATTGCCTGTTTGTCTGTTCAATATCAGGATATCAGGCAAAATTGCCTTATATGTAAATGTTGGGCAGAGATAAGAACAAACAATATGAGAAGAGTTGCCATAATCTTATTGATATTATGTTTGCCTTTCTGGGCTTGTTCATGCGTATGGAATGCAAGGGGGTTAGGAATTGACGTGATACCTGAGGATGTGATCAAAAAAATGAAATTGTCAACCTGCTCGGTGCTATTTATGCCCGTTAAGCATGAAGAAATCAAAGGGCTTGAACTTCGAAAAACCATTCCTTTTCCTGAAACTCGGGTTATAGGAACGGGGTTTTTAGTTAGAGATAATATTATCCTTACGAACAGACATGTTGTTGAAGTAATTTTGCAATATCAAAAAAAGTACGGACATCATGATAATTGGTATATTCAGTTTGCCTACCCGGACGGGGACAATTGGTCGGAAACATTCCGGCAGATTAAAAGCCTTTTCGTTTTAGTTGATCCCCACGGAGGAAGATTCGACGTAGGACTCTTAACCTTCAATAGAAATCAAAATGAAATGAAAGGATGTAAGCCATTAGAATTTGGAGCGCTTAGTTCAATCAGCGTCGGGATTGACATTGCTTTATCTGGATTTCCTTTTGGCAATGAAATTCTGAATAATTCACAATTCGGGATTCTCAGATCCGGTGCCGTGATACATGAAGGGATTATTTCCGGCATTGCACCTCATGATAATACCGCACCACGAGATATAACCATGTTTTTGTGTGATCTAAATTCTGCCCCTGGCATGAGTGGTGCCCCGGTCTTTATTCCAGGTAACGGTAAGACAATAGGATTATTCTATGCTGGAGTACCCGGCATATTAGGACATGCAATACCTATTGACAAAAAAAGAGTAGATGGCTGGATTAATATCTTTAATGAATTCCTTGAAGGGTCTCTTCCAGAAAAAATCGGCGAAATTGAGCTTTCAATACCAGGAGACGTTGTAGATAAAACTCCTGGTCAAAGGGAAAAGTGATTCAGGTAAGTCGGTTACGAGAATGAGTGCCCAACAAAATCAATGCAGCCAATCGCTTCGCTCCGGCTGATTTTTTCGTTCGCCAATAGGTTTATTATGAATAAGCAAGAAGCTATTTCAAAAATTCAGCAACTAATTAAAGAAATCACAAGAGTCAAAGCGACAGCAATTTTGGGAGCATCTTTTTCTAAATGGCGGCGTGATACGACAGTTGCCCTTTCACATATTTTCCTGGAGAAACCGCATTATGCTAAAGAGTTCAGAGAGATTGTCGATCAAATTGAATATATAATGAAATCTACTCGATCAGATAATGAGGATCTTGAGTACATTAAGGCATTAGAGAAAGCTGAAGTTTTTTTGGAGTCTTGCATTCGCGAAATCGATGAATATTGGTCCGATGATGGCGAAACAAAAAACAAAAATAATCAAACGCCTGACACTAAAAAAGTGTTTGTAGTACACGGGCGAGATGGTCGCCTTAGGGATGATTTCTTTGCCTTCCTCAGGTCATTGGATCTCAATCCAATTGAATGGTCTGAAGCACTGAAGTTAACCGGAAAAGCAACCCCATATATTGGCGAAGCACTAGAAAGTGCATTCAAGAATGCACAGGCTGTGATAGTGCTTTTATCGCCTGACGATGAAGTTCGCCTATCTCCCAAACTTTGGAAAGCCTCAGAAGAAGAAAACGAAAAAGATTTTAAGCTTCAGGCTCGCCCCAATGTCTTGTTTGAAGCAGGAATGGCCTTTGGGACCCATTCTGACAGGACACTGCTTATTGAAGTTGGCCAAGTTAAGGCATTTAGTGATGTAGCTGGAAGGCATGTCATTAGGCTTTCAAATGATGCAGATAAACGAAATGAAATTGCAGAAAGGCTCAGAACTGCAAAATGTGATGTGAAAACTAGCGGAAGCGATTGGCTTAAAATAGGTGATTTCAATGTCAACAGAGAGATTGAATTAAAGCCTTCAAATAATAATAGATACGAACATTCAGATTTAAGCGAAGGGGATATTCTCGCGCTATTGGATGATTGGTGGCCTAAAAGTAAGGATACTGTTCCAGACAATGTAAGGGTAAATTTCGACGAAGTGGATGATTCATTATCCCTTCCTCCAGGGAGTACCAAAAAATATATAAGCCAGATAGCTATAAAAAAAGGCTTTAAAGCAGGAGCTTCAGGTAATGTAGTCGCTGTTTTTGAGTATGATGTAACAATAGACTCATTTGGTACTTATTTGGAACCCGACCCTGAACAACCATACTGAAAAGCGAACCAGGCGCTTGAGTGGACGCGGCGAATTTCGGCAACCTGACGGGCAAGTATTTGGGCGCGCCACTCAGCTTTATGTTAGGCCTTATAGGAAAGGGGAGATAAATTGGTTAAATCAGACTATATTCCTGATGCTATCGAACTTCAGGGAGCACCGGATTTATTCCTTTATGAGTTACGAATGTTTCGTGTTGCCATGGATGCTCTTACCACTCCCAGTGTGCAAGGCAATACAACATTAAGTAATGTTGTACTAGAAGCTGCTCTCATTCATGCTCGAAACCTGTATGATTTTTTTTTAAGTAAAAAGTCGCCAAAGGACAATATTATTGCAGGGCACTTCGTCAGTAATGCTGACGGTACTCCATGGAAATCGTCAAAGCTTACATTTATAGCATCTTGCAAAGGCGATATAAATAAAGCTCTTAGCCATCTGACATATACAAGAGTAAAATTCAAACCAACATGGAATCTTAATTTAATTCGTGGAAATATCGAAGATGCATATACTGAATTTCTAGACTTGTTTCCTATAGCAGAACGCCATAAATGGGAGACCTAATCGGGTAAAGGGGAGATTTTAACTCCCCCTCCCCCCAACACCCCGCATGCGGGTCCGCACGGGGCGTTTCACAAAACTTAGCGGGCCGTAGCCGGATAATGAATGTTCACCCATAGTTTCTTG
>JAVCCS010000177.1 GCA_030765365.1 Candidatus Theseobacter exili | reverse complement strand
CTTTTATTTGTTTGAGATGCCCCTCGGATGCATAATGAAAATCCAAGCGGTTGCCAAGGCTGGAATGAATGCTTTTTAATGATTTGTTATCGTATATGAAGTCAATTTCCGTACCTATTCTATTTATAATTTTGACCAGACGGCCGTTTGCGTCATACTCAAGCTTTTCTCTACGCCCATTTTTATCTTCTATTTCAAACAATCTCCCATGTCTATCATAACGATCTATACGTCCGTCCATTCGGTGCAGTTCATACCCCAGCCTATCGTCTGCTATAAGTTTTGCGTATTCTCCTGTAATGGGCTCATATAACCCTTTCTCTTTTTTGACAAAAACCTTTTCCTGTCCATCACTATCGCGCAATATAAGTATTCTTAAATCATATTCTTCTTTCGGCGTTATATGCCTTTCACAGCTTATAAACCAATTCTGTCCAAGCAGGCCTTTCTCTTTATACTGGTTGTTGTAGTTGATTTTCAGGGTTAACAATGGGCCACGATAGTTTTTTTGAATTACCGATTCATACCGAAAACTTAACGCGCCTGTATATTCATCAACATTATGTCCGTTGACAGCTGCGCTCACTTTCAGTGCTGTAAATAACAAAACGGCGCTGAATATAATCTTCAATGCAAACCCCTTCCTTGATCAATTATGCGACGACTTAATGCGTTCTAATAGCATTTCTGCAATATACCTGTTCGGCGCATTCGGATATTTTTGATTTATCTGCATCAAATAACCCGTTGCCACATCAGTTTTTTTCTGTTCCACAGCACTGCGTGCTAATAAATATAGAATCTGAGGTGCCAACGAACTCTCCGGATGTGAAACAAGTTGTTGATTCAAAAGCTTATCAAGCTCCTGATGTTTTTTTTCTTCAAACAAAAGATACGACATCCTTGAAAGCCCTTTGTTAAAAATACTTTCGTCTTTTGTTGTATTAATAAGAGTTTCGTACTGTTTTATTGCCTTTTTGCTTTTTCCTGTTTCTTCAGCGCATACGGCTAAACGGTATCTAAACAAATCGGCTGTTTCAGTTTCTTGCTTTTCACCCTGCAATGTTTGATAAAAAAACTCGACAAGCGCAAAACTTCCTTGATCATAGAATTCTTGTGCTGTTTCTGCAAGTGTTTCATAAAATGGAACTTGCAATTGTTTTTCATAGAGTTCGACGTACGTTACAGCCTCTTGCGCAGATTTTTTGTATTCTGTAAGTTTTTCGTAACATTTAATTATCAATTTCTGCGCGTATAATGCTGTTATTAACTTTGGTTGTGACCGTACAATTTTCCGGCAATTGTAAATTACTGTGTCGTAGAGACGTAGATTTTTATGGTTCCTTTCCATTTTAGTAATTTCTTCAAACATTGTAAGGTTACTCAAGTACTGTTCAAAAAGTTGTTTTTCAACTTTCATTTGCTCCACAACTTTTTTTTGCTCCTTAGACAGTTCCTTACTGAGATCTTTATCAATAATGTTATTTAACGCGGCAAGTGCTTTTTCTTTGTTTCCTTGCCAAAGATACTTTTCAAATAATACCTTTTCTGATTGCAGGGCTTGTTCGGTTTCAGGATATGTTTTCATTATGCTTTTGAACTCAGACAATGCCTGGTGCTCCTCGCCAAGCCTGAAAAGACATTCGGCATGGTTATATTTCCATTTTGCAATCTCTTGGCTGTCAGTTGACGCGTCTGTCAATAATTGTTCGTATAGCACAGCCGCTGCTTTATATTTTTTTTGCGATTGAGCAATGGCAGCCTTGTACCACAAAGGCGGATTATCAAATTTTAACTGTTTGATCTGATCCTGCCTAATTGTCATTGTGCCGTATTCTATTTCAATATCAACTTTTTCGCTGTCATAGTAGACTATTTTTCCTTCGATGGACTCTCCGGATGTTGTAATGATTTTATCAGCATTTAAAAATTGCACTGTGAAAAGCAGAACAAAACCAGACATTATAATGCTGATAAAACCTACTTGTAGTTTAAAGGAATGTTTATTTTTTTTAGACATTAGAGTTTTATGAATTTTCATATTTATTATATCCACTGATTAAACTGCATCATTTTTATAACACTTCTTTGAAATAATCTGTCTTTTTTCGCAATATAAGCATACATATTCTATCGCAACTGTTTTTTTTCATGAATAGAAAAAAGCTCCTACAATAAATGTAAGTTTTTTAATGTTTGGTATTTAAAAAACCCAGAATTCCCATACCGAAAAGCCCCATTCAGTTGCCCTCTTCAAACATGTTAGTTTTATGAACCTGGCACTAATGGGTTTTTCAAACATTATGACATCAATTATACCATCAGCTGTATCTGTGGAATAAATCTCTTTCCAGTTTATGTTGTTGTCAGAAACTTCAATTTTATAATCACTGGCGTGTGCCGTTTCCCACACAATACGTATTTCGCTGAATTCTTTTTTCGCGCCAAGATCCATAGTCAGCCACTGCGGCTCTTGGTGCATGCTCGACCAACGTGTCAGCAAATTATTATCAATCGCATTTTGAGGACCGTAATTATCCCTTTTCTTCGTTTCCCTATTAAAGGATTCCGGCTGAATACTTGACGTCGAAGCAGTTTCTATTTTTACTGGCTGTATTATTTCGCCGACCGCTCTGCTAATCGAAGCCTCATAAGAAATCTTCTGCTTACCGCTTACAGGTAGCCCGTATGCGGCCAATTTCCAAATTGAATTACCCCAGGGAGTTGCTTTTTGCGTGCAGAACATCCTGACAAAATTTGTTCTTACCGGAGGATCGAATAATAAAATCTTATGTCCGGGAACACCATGTTTTGTTTCATATATGGTCTTCCATATCCTCGCGTCTTGGGAAACATCAACTGAATACAATTTTGTGTAAGCACTTTCCGAAAAAATGTCCAAGCGAGCCAGGTTGAAGTCCTCAGCAAAATCAAGCCGTATCCACTGAGGATCATAATGGTTACTCGACCACCGGGTTTTCATATTATCATCGGCCGCGTAAAGAGGGTTAAACCCTTCCATATCGTCTCCCTGAACAGAGCTGGCCACAACTCGTTTAATAGGTATACGACTCAGATTGTTTTTTTTAGGAATGAATTTCAGCCCATCAATTTCACTGCCATCGGGACTACATATTCTTGCAGAAAACCCATACCCAGCATAAAAATCCCAAATTTTTACAAGCAGGCGGTTTTCTCCCTTTTCAAGGACAACTATTAAACGTTCCTGATCTTTTTGATGATTCCTCTTGACTTCATTTGCTAAAACTTCGCTGCCATTAAACCAAACCCTAATTCCGTCATCACTGCCAAATCTCAATTGAGCATACTGTTTTTTAGGGGATATTATTCTAACAAAAGCATATCCAACACAGGTATCAACGTATCCGAAAGCTTTTTCCTCTTCCAGGTTAAGAACATCTTTAATAAAACTGTACTTTCTCCGCGTTTCATCCTTGAAAATATCACCTTTTATAGGATCAAGCTTTGATTCGTCAGATGTTTCAGAAAAGAGAGTCTCGCCTATAAAAGGACCGCATATTAACCAGTTGCGAATGTATTGTGATTCGGCAAAGACTTTACTTACATAACACGAACATAATAATAACAGTATAATCGCGTTTGTAATATTCTTCTTCATTATATAAGTTCTCTTCAATTATTTATCTTCAGACTGTTTTAAATAATTATTTAATAGACCGTGCAGCAGTTTTGAATGCGCATCTACATTGACACTTATTTCATTCTTGTTATCAGACCACCCCAGTGCATCGTACAAAAATGACACATGTTTTCCATCTCTTGACATCATAATAGCAGGCCGACCATTTCTGAACATTGCAATAACCTTAGGCGATTTACTATCAAGCCGTGTATCGTCAAAATCCCTCACAGAAACAGCCCAGTCCGTCTGTCCCGAAATCTCCTTATCTCCGAGGATTACCGTTACATTAACATTTTCTGCAATACCACCCTGAGTAAGGGTAACAGCATAGACCCTCAAAAGCGGTTCATTTGGAAGAACAATTGATTTCAGGGTTTTCGATGGACTCACCGGAACCGTCACGTGTAACAAATCAATTTCAACACTATCTGGATCTGGTTTTCCGAACCATCCAATCTTGCCGGTATAAGACTTAAAATTCATATCACCGATTGTTGTCCCCAAATACCGTTTTTCTTGAGAACCGTCTTCGTAATTTAAAGTAATTGTTCTGGCAATATTACCCATTGATGACGCCGCAAGAAAATTAACCGCTGTATACGCATCGGCAGGCACTTCTATTGACTGACCAGAACATTAGATGTATTTCAATACATCGTTTTCTTTTACCGGGAAAATATACGTCACATCACTTTCCCTTGCTATAATGATATTGTTATCTGTTATTTCAGAATTCATCTGATCTGAATTAGACAATGCAAAAAGATCAACATGAACATATTTCTTAGCATAATCCGATGGAGTCAATCCGACCGATTCAAGATTCCACGGCACCGTTTTGTTATACCTCTCATCAGACAGACCTGCACGTTCAAAACAAAGTACATTTCTCGGCAAAAGCCTCTCACGGTCTTCAATAGACAACTGTTCAGCCTGACGGCCCACTATTACGATAGGCTTATCTATGTCCTCCGGCAGTTCGCTGGTGAATTTAAAAGGAATCCAAGTATTGTTAAACGAGGCAATCAAACCTTCCATATCAAGCTTTGCCACTGCTTTTGAACCGTCCCTGGTTATCAAATTGTACATTTCTTCGATGTTTTTCGAATGGTTCGAAAGGTACCTGTTCTGAATTATGTCTACAAATGCAGTTAACTGATTTGAACCCGCCTTTGGGGATGCCAAAAAATAATCAGGATAATAAATAACAAACGCAGGGTCCCTTTCAGCTGTAAAGTTTACGGGTAAAAGCGGGTTTATTATTTCTCCAATTTCAGAAACTGGTTTATGACTTCCATCGTCATTTATATATCCAAAATCACCTTCAGGATGCTTGTCGTGCCATTTAAAAAATGCCCATCCGCATAGCCATGGTAAAGAATGCAGAAGAGAAACCTGATCAATATACATTTCCGCAATAAAATCTTCATCACCTTCTTTGCCCATGCTATAAGCCTTATTGGGAGGTGCCTGATTTAATGAAGAAGTCCTATAACCGGTCTCATTAATAAATACAGGATTATCAGCCGAAAAATCATAGATAAATTTTGTGCTAAATATCAACCTGTTAGCGCCTATCCAATCTCGACCATAATCCGTAAGATAATTGTAATGAACAGTTGAAAGAAAATCTATACCGCTGTTTTCTGGTGTAGAAACAGGAAAAGGTATCGCTTCGGGCAAGTCTGCGGTAATGGTTATAAGGTGGTTGGGATCTACACTGCGCATGAAAGCAGTAAGGTCTTTTAGAAAGTCGTTAATCGTCCACAACGTGTACTCAGTCAAATCGACTCGCCATGGCCGCTCACCAAGCTTCACCACACTCTGTCCTCTAATGATCTCCTCGTCCTTAAGAACATCGTCAAATGATCTGTAATTTTTATTCCATGCAATATTAAGATTTTCAGTTCGAATGAATTTTTTCTCCAGCCACGACGGAAGGTGCTTTATACCAAAAGGCCCTATTTTCGGATCTCCATTTCTAAAATTACGGGTATAATCGATAGTAAAAAGCCAACGCTGATCCATATTTACAGCCAGTACGCAACGATACTCCTTAATCTTGTTCAAATAGGAACTATAATAATTTTTCACCTGAATCCTTAAGTCGGGATCCATAAAGTCAGGAAACTCTCTTCTTTCGGGAGAAAGACCTTTCAAGCTACCGAAACTTGTGCGCGGATATAGTGCCATTTCGTTTTTTTCGCACCACTTAATAATTTCGTCAAAGTACTCACTGCCATAAAGGTCAATGGTATTAAACCCTTGAAGTTTCATAGCCTCAAGTTCTTCCAACACTTCTTCAAGAGAGAGTCTTTTATGAGTTCCGACAATCCCTTCTGGACCGAAAGAGTAAACCATGGAAACGGCATAGAAAGGTGATCCAAAAGGATCTATTAAGGTTTTTCTGCCTTCGATTTCTCCAATACTAAAATATTTAGCTTTTTCCCAACCTCGAACATCCTCGTCCGCAGCAATACTATTTACTAAAACAAATGAAAAGCAGCAGATAGCATAAACTGATATCTTCTTGAACAGCATTATCTTCCCTCCAATGCAGGGGCAATTTGATTCTATCCTACAATAGCAATTCCTTGGTTTGACGCCAGAATCTATTGGACACTTTTCATGATATAATTAAGGTGTTCTTTTGAAAAGAACAAAGGAATGGCATAAAAGTTCGATCTTGATATAGATTTAGGAAGTGTTTTTGTTTTGCCTGTTAAGTTATTATGTGCAGAACGACCCTAAATTTTTCCTTTCTTGGCTCTGAT
>JAVCCS010000145.1 GCA_030765365.1 Candidatus Theseobacter exili | reverse complement strand
TCCAAGAACTACAACGTTAGGCATACTTAAACTTTCCCGTAATAGATAAAACTGTTCACGTAAAAGTACATTATTGGCGCAGTTATCAACACACTATCCATCAAATCCAGTACCCCACCCATACCCGGCAATATACTCCCAGAATCTTTTACGCCTGCATCTCTTTTAATGATCGATTCAAAAATATCTCCTACCTGTGCAAAAAAGCCCAGTAAAAGCCCCAGACAAACAACATCAAATTTATTAAACATACTTAATTTATCCGGAAAAACATATTTCAACGCAATTGCCATTGCAACTGCTCCGAAAAAACCGGCAATTGCTCCTTCAACAGTTTTCGCAGGACTTATATCCGGAACAAGTTTTTTTGTTCCAAAAGCAGTTCCGTAACAATAAGCAAAAATATCCGTCGCTTTTGTTACAAGAAGAAGGAATAAAAGATGCCAAGGCCCGTCCTGAACATCCAAATATCTTATTTTAATCACAAAGCTGAACATCCATGCAATATAAAACATTCCGAATAGAGTCGAACTTATTGTAGATATTGCACGAACACTGCTGTTTCTGCTCATTGCAACGAGAAAAACACCAAATATTACTATAAAAGTGGTAAAATCCTGATAATGTCCATGAATACGTATCCAGGGAAACCTGGCATTGATAAATGCTACACTTAATATAATCAGACCCGCATAAGAACCATAAAAAAGAAGCGGTGCAAAACCTCGCTTATCCATCATCCTGTAAAACTCACACATTGCGGCAAAAACAAATACCATACACACAATAAGAAAAACAGGTGAAGGCGACAAAAACACAAACCATATTGCACAAAATATCAGAAAAACTGAAGTAGGAACCCGTTTAATAAACATTATTATAATCCTCCATAGCGTCTTGATCTGGAAGCATAATCATCTAATGCTTTAAAAAAAATCTCTTTATGGAAGTCAGGCCAATATACATCCGTAACCCAAATCTCTGCATAAGACGCTTGGTACAGCAAAAAATTACTTAATCTCATTTCACCACTTGTACGTATGACCATGTCAGGGTCAGGGACATCTTTTGTATAAAGATATTTGCTAAAAGTTTTTTCATTTAAATCATCAAGTTTGGTTTCATTGTTCATAACATCTTTTACAAAGGATTTCACTCCATCTACTATTTCTGTGCGAGATCCGTAACTCAAAGCAAGAACAAGATTCAACCCGGTATTACCGGCTGTCTTTTCTTTTGCTGATATTAAAAGTTTCTGTATTCCTTTGGTTAAATTTTCCAAACTCCCAATAGGTATAAACCTTATATTCTTTTCATCAAGCTTTGAAAGATTCTCCTTTAAGAACCCTTTCAATATTGACATTAAAGATTTAATTTCAGTTCTTGGCCTTTTCCAATTTTCAAGAGAAAAAGCGTAAAGAGTCAGATATTCTATTCCAGCTTCAATAGAAGCCTCAACAATTTCACTTGCAGTATTTACACCTTTTTTATGTCCCTGAATCCTCGGCAACCCACGTTCTTTAGCCCAGCGACCATTTCCATCCATAATTACGGCAACGTGACGGGGTTTTAGACCTATTGTAGAACTACTTATTGTCATATTCCTAATTCACCATATGCATCATGATACTAATTTAATTGTTTGATTCCTGTCCGGTCCGAGTGAGATTATATCAATCCTGCATTCCATAAATTCGGAAACACTATGAATATATTTTTTTGCATTATCAGGCAAATCTTCATAACGGTTTATATCAGAGATATCCTTCTGCCAACCAGGAAAAGTTTCATAAATCGGCTCACCCTCAGTAAGAACTCGAATATCAGCAGGAAATTCATTATATATCTTGCCTTCGTAGCGGTATCCTACTGCAACCTTAATCTCGTCAAGTTCAGAAAGAACATCCAGTTTCGTCAGTACAATTGAATCTATTCCATTTACACGCACAGCATATCGTCCTATTACAGCATCAAGCCAACCACACCTTCTTGCACGACCAGTAGTAGCTCCATACTCGTTACCAACCAATCTGATTTTTTCACTCATTTCATCACAAAACTCTGTAGGAAAAGGACCTTCGCCAACTCTGGTTTTATAAGCCTTCATTACACCTATTACCTTGTCTATTCGTGAAGGCCCTACGCCTGTACCTATACAAGCACCTCCGGAAACTGGATTTGAACTTGTAACAAAAGGATAAGTGCCAAAATCCACATCAAGCATTGTTCCCTGCGCACCTTCAAAAAGAAGCTGCTTTTTCTGTTTAATGGCATTGTTAAGCATTAAAGACACATCACACGCCAGCGGTTTCAGCTTATCAGCATATTCCATGTATTTATTAAAAATACTGTCAACATCAATAGGCTCCTGATTATACAGTTTCACTAGTAAGTAATTAACCATCTTGATGTTTGTTTCCAGTTTTGCTCTAAATCTTTTTTCGTCAAAAAGATCAACAACACGAATACCTGTTCTTGCAGTTTTGTCCATATAAGCAGGGCCTATACCTCTTTTTGTTGTCCCAATTTTACTGCTTCCCAAGCTCTTTTCTTTTGCCTCATCAAGCTTAGAATGATAAGGAAATATCAGTTGGGTTAATTCACTTACAAAGAGTCTTCCTTCGATCGATATTCCTTTACTGTTAAGCATTTCGATTTCTTCGAATAACGCAGACGGATCAACAACTACACCATTACCTATCATACAAATAGGATTATCATGCAGTATTCCAGAAGGGATCAAATGCAGAACAAATCGTTCTCCAGCTATTTCAACCGTGTGTCCTGCATTGTGTCCACCCTGAAAACGTATAACATAGTCCGCTTCACCTGAAAGCAGATCAATAACCTTACCTTTTCCCTCATCACCAAATTGTGCACCAACAAGAATTGTATTACTCATAAGGACCTACCATCTAAATTAAAATTAACGACATTAGCGTCCACAACGTTATCAACAGCAGCAATATCTTTCAAAATTTCTTCAGAAAGATCGCCATCAATCTCGATAACAGAAAGAGCCTTTCCTCCCGGTATGTTTCTACCTACTGTCATGGCTGCTATATTTATATTATTTTTCCCGAGAAGTGTTGATAGTTGACCAATTACTCCAGGTTTATCTTCATTTGTCACAAGCAACAAATTCCCGGCAGGAACAGCATCAACATGATACCCGTTTATTCTAACTATCCTTGCTTCTTTTCGAGCACCGAATATCGCACCTTCCACACTAAATACCTGATTACCACAAGTAGCTTCCAAGAGAATTACGTCATTAAATTCCTCATCAATAGCTGTTTTACTTTCTATGATACGTATTCCTCTTTCCTTTGCCAGATAGGCTACGTTAACTATATTAACTTCTTCAATTACCGTTTTTAAAATCCCCCTCAAAATACATAAAGTAACAGGTGTAACGTCTAAATGCAAGATTTCACCACGATATTCAATCTTCAGTAAATCAAGATTCCCATCCATAATCTGGGTTAAGAACAAGCCTAACCTCTCTCCTAAAAACATATATGGGTTCATCTGCTTCATATACTCCTCGTCAAAGCTTGGAGTGTTAACAGAATTAATAATTCTACCGCCTTTTAATGCCGCTACCAACTGTTTTGCAATATCCACGGCAACATTCACCTGTGCTTCTTTTGTTAAAGACCCTAAATGAGGAGTAGCAACAACATTACTTAAATTGATTAAAGGGTTATCCTTTGGAGGCTCATACTCAAAAACATCCAAAGCAGCCCCAGCTACCTTTCCTGAAGTAAGTGAATCAGCAAGAGCAGCTTCATCAATGAGACCTCCTCTGGCACAATTAATAATATAGACGCCATCTTTCATTTTTGAGAGAGCATCTCGATTTATTAGGCTCTTTGTTTCACTCGTTATAGGAACATGTATAGTAATGATATTTGATCTTTCGAACAATTCGTCAAGACTAACAATCTCAACTTCCAGCTTTTGGGCAATATCAACAGATAAAAATGGATCATAAGCCAAGATTTTCATCTTAAAAGCCTGAGCTCTTTTGGCAACTTCAGTTCCAATTCTACCCATTCCGATAACACCAAGAGTTTTTCCGTACAGTTCAACACCCTTAAACTTTTTTCTTGCCCACTCACCTTGCTTCAATGAACTGTTTGCTTGAGGTACACTTCTTACAAGAGACAAAATAAGACTCATAGTATGTTCAGCAGTAGAAATTGTATTTCCTCCCGGTGTATTCATGACAACGATTCCCTTGCGAGTTGCTGCTTCAACATCCACATTGTCAATACCAACACCGGCTCGTCCAATTATCTTCAGTTTGTGTGCTTTCTGAATAAGATCTCCAGTGACCCTGGTTCCGCTTCGAACAAGTAATGCATCATACAGACCTATAATATCACCAAGTTCTTCTGTAGAAAGACCGGTCTTTACGTCTATTCTAAAATCTTTTTCTTTTTCCAGTATTTTTAGTCCAGAATCCGACAATGCGTCGGTAACCAAAATTTTCACCAAAAACCTCCAAGTTAAAACTTGCCTACCCTACTAACAGCTCTTCAGCAGCTTTTATTCCGCAACCAAGACTAATATCATATCCTATATCTTTTAAACCCATCTCAATGCCGGAAAGAACCATTATTACATCGAACCTATCATAATATCCAAGATGCGCAAACCGAATAATTTTACCTTTCAAATGTGCCTGACCACCGGCAACCTGAATACCATACTCATCTAGTAAATGTTTTATCAAAGAATCACCGTCAATACCCTCAGGAACCTTCACTGCAGTAACAGCATTTGAGGGAGAATCCGGTGCAAACAATTCCAATCCCATTGCCTTAACAGCAGCTCTTGAAGCTTTTGCATACTTCGCATGTCTTGCTATTACATTGTCCACACCTTCATCATGAATCATGTCTAAAACAACTTTTAATCCACGAATCAGACTCGTTGCCGGTGTATAAGGGGTATCAAATGAAATAAGGCTCTTTCTTGCTTTTTCCATATCAAAATAAAACTTTGGCAACGATGATTTTACAATTTTACCCCAAGCCTTTTCACTTACCGATGCAAAAGCAAGTCCCGGCGGTATCATTAAACCCTTTTGAGAACCTGTTATCAAAACATCTACATGCCAATCATCTGTTCGGATATCATCTGCGCCTAATCCGCTAATAGCATCTACTACCAGAACCGCTGGCGTTTTAGCAACGATTTCAGCAATAGACTTTACATCATTTACAACACCCGTTGATGTTTCACTCAAGGTGACAAATACAGCCTGAATCTCATTATTGCAACCCTGTTTCAGAATTTCCTCAACCTGACATGGATTAACTGAAGCACCCCATTCTGTTTTTATTTCAATTACATCAACGCCATATATTCTACAAATATTCCCCCACCGTTCACCAAATTTACCACCATTAACTGTTATAACTTTATCTCCGGAACTCAACAGGTTAACAACTGACGCTTCCATTGCACCTGATCCTGATGAGGTAAAAGTCAAAACATCATTTTCGGTACGAAATAATTTTTTAAGAGAATCAGTAATATTCTCAAACATTTTTCTATATCTGGTGGTTCTATGATGAAAAATCGGACGGCTCATTTCCTTGAGAGCTTCTGGAGGGACTGAAGTAGGACCAGGTGTAAAAAGATACGACTTCTTCACTTAAGTATTCCCTTCATAATCTTTATCTTTTGATTTCTTTGTAATAATTTTAAATATTTCTCTAAATTCTTTTACAAAATGGTATTTCATATCTTTATTGACTTTCTGAGGTATATCTTCCAAATCTTTTCTGTTTACTTCAGGCAAAATTACCTCATGAATATTTACTCTATGTGCCGCCAAAACTTTTTCTCGGATTCCACCAACAGGAAGCAGTTTTCCACTCAACGTTATTTCTCCTGTCATGGCAATGTCAGAACGTATGAGAGTTTTTGTTATGCTCGAAAACAGTGATGCTGCTATAGTCACTCCGGCTGAAGGACCATCTTTTGGAATTGCTCCTTCAGGAACATGAACATGAATGTCCAAATCCTTAATGTCATCCTCCCGAAAGCCATATTCATCAGCTCGGGAACGCAAAAAAGTCAAAGCTGCTCTTGCTGATTCCTGCATAATATCGCCAAGCTGCCCAGTCAGAATCAAATCTCCCTTTCCTCTAACCAAAGAAGATTCCACTCGTAATATCTCTCCGCCAGACTCAGTCCAGGCTAAACCTGTTGAGATACCTAAAGATTCCTTTTCAATTAAGTCATTATCTCTAAACTTTGGACGACCAAGGTATTTCTCAACCATACTTTTTCGCACAGTAATAGATCTCTTTTGATTTAACTCGACAATCTTTCTTGCACGTTTTCTAAAAACCTTTGAGAGCTGACGCTCCAACTCACGAACTCCAGCTTCTCTTGTATATTGTCTGATTATTTTCAAAATTGATTCCCGAGTAAACTGCAATAATTTAGTGTCTATTCCATGACTATCTGAAATTTTTGGTATTAAAAAACGACAGGCTATTTCAAGTTTTTCCCATTCTGAATAACTAGGCATTTCCAATATTTCCATCCTGTCTAAAAGAGTGGGATGCACATAATCAATAACATTAGCTGTAGCAATAAACATTATTTCCGAAAGGTTAAAATCAACCTCCAAATAATGGTCATTAAAAGCCATATTCTGTTCAGGATCCAGGACTTCAAGAAGAGCCGAAGAAGGATCTCCATGAAAATCCTTTGAAAGCTTATCCACTTCATCAAGAAGAATAACTGGATTGCGAACACAGGCTTTGCGGATTGACTGTATTATTTTCCCTGGCAAAGAACCTACATAAGTCCTTCTGTGACCACGTATTTCTGCCTCATCACGAACACCTCCAAGAGATATTCTAACAAACTTTCTGCCTATTGACGCAGCAACAGACTTTGCTAACGAAGTTTTTCCAACCCCGGGAGGGCCAACAAGGCAAAGAATAGGACTTTTAGCTTTTTTCCCAGCTAGCCTTCTTACTGCAAGATTTTCCAGTATTCTCTTTTTAGGTTCCTCCAAACCATAATGATCCCGATCCATAATCATTTGCACATATTTTAAATTACACTTTTCCCTGGATAACTTTGACCATGGCAATGAAATCAACCAATCAAGATAATTTCTTGTAACTGCTGATTCCGGAGACAATGGCGGCATTCTTGTAAGTTTTTCCAACTCAAGAAATGCTTTTTCTTCTGCTTCTGAAGTCATTTTTGATTGTTTAATAGCATTGGCTAATTCAGCTGTTTCATCCTTTTTATCATCACCTTTGCCCAGTTCATCTTCAATTGCTTTAAGCTGTTCATGCAAATAATATGTTTTTTGACTTTCTTCAATTTGCCTGCGTATTTTTCCTGTAATGCGCTTTTCAATTTTGAGTATTTGAATTTCATAATTTAATATCTCGCCAATCTTTAAAAGTCTTTTCTCTGGATTTATTTCTTCCAGTAACCCTTGTCTATCTTCAATTTTTACTTGAAGATTTGCCGCTATAGTATTAGAGACCTGTTCTGGATCCTCGATTCGAACAGTAGTTTCCATTACTTCCTCAGGCAAATGATTTGTTAAGGAAACATACTTTTCAAAAAGTCCTATTATTGACCTTGCAAACGCTTTCAATCTAATTGTGCCGGTTTTGCGTTTTTTAATTTGTTCATAACTTACTTCACAAATCAAATCACTACTAAGGTATTCCAAAATTTTTACACGCTCAATTCCTTCAGCAAGCATTCGGATTGTACCATCTGGCAATTTCATCGTCTGTAGAACATGTATTAATGTACCGGTACTATAGATTTGAGAAGGTTTAGGATCGTCTTCTTCAGAAACCATCTGAGTTGATACAATTACTTTTCTTCCCTTTTCTTCAAGGGCCTTATTAAGCGCTGAAATTGATCGAGAACGACCGACCACAAGAGGTAATACCATAGTGGGAAAGACCACAACATCTCTTAACGGAATAAGAGGAAGTGCTACGGATTTCTTTTTAACGGTTGTTTTCTTATTTATTGTTTCAATCAATGGAATCTCCTGAAAAACCACAGCTATTACGCAATTCTTTTAGTTCCGCTTCGTTCAAGCCGCGGTTTAGACTTTTTCTCAATAACGTTTTTTGTGATGATACAGCGGGAAATATTTTCTTGTGAAGGAATCTCATACATTATATCAAGCATTGCATCTTCAAGCATCGATCTGAGAGCACGCGCTCCCGTTTTTTTCTTAATAGCCTGTTTGGCTATTGTATGTAACGCTTTATCTTCAAACTCGAGCTGAACACCTTCCAACTCAAAAAGCTTTTGATACTGGCGTATCAAAGCATTTTTAGGATCTGTCAGAATCCTAATAAGATCATTCTCACTTAACTCATCTAAAATTGATATAACTGGAAGCCTTCCAACAAATTCCGGAATCATACCATATTTAATTAAATCCTCTGGCTGAACTTCGTTTAAAAGCTCAGATTTCGTTTTACCTACACCTTTTTTTAGTAAAGGAACAAAACCAATTTCCTGTTTTCCTACTCTTCTTCCTATCAACGCATCAAGACCATGATAAGCTCCGCCACAAATAAACAGAATATTGTTTGTGTTAACCTGGATATACTCCTGATGTGGGTGTTTTCTACCGCCTTGAGGAGGAACATTAGCTATTGTTCCCTCCAAAATTTTCAACAGCGCCTGTTGAACCCCTTCGCCAGAAACGTCACGGGTAACAGACACGTTGTCAGTAGTTCTTCCTATTTTATCAATTTCATCTATATAAATGATTCCGATTTCAGCCCGAGCAGAATCATAATCTGCAGCAACAAGCAATTTCAGAATAATATTCTCGACATCTTCTCCGACATAACCTGCTTCGGTTAAAGTTGTTGCATCAGCAATTGCAAAAGGAACATCGAGAATACGTGCAAGAGTTTTTGCCAAAAGAGTTTTCCCGCTACCAGTAGGTCCAATAAGCAAAACATTACTTTTTTCAAGTTCAATATCGTCCATGCTAAACGTTGAATTTATTCTCTTATAGTGATTATGAACAGCTACTGAAAGAACTTTTTTAGGCCTGGCTTGGCCAATAACGTACTCGTCAAGTCTCTGTTTGATAATCTCTGGTTTGGGAATTGTTAATGGTTTAAGATCTTTTTTTTCTGTGGCGCCCTTTTCTCGTATCAAAATCTCATCACATCGTTTAATGCATTCATCACATATTGTAACACTAGGCCCCATAATAAGCTTTTTGACACGTTCCTGGCTTCTGCCGCAAAAAGAACATTTCATTTCATTGCCGGACTTATTGTCGTCCATATTATCTATTTATCCTCCTTTAAAGAAGCAATAACTTTATCTACGATACCGTAATCACTTGCATCATTAGCAGACATAAAAAAATCTCTGTCAGTATCCTCAACAACCTTCTTAAACGGTTTTTTTGTATGATTTGCCAGAATTTTGTTAAGCATATCCTTTAACCTTTCAATTTCTTTAGCCTGGATTGTAATATCACTGGCCGCGCCCTGAACACCACCCCAAGGCTGATGAAGCATTATTCTTGCATTTGGAAGAGCATATCGTTTCCCGGCAGTACCTGCTGCCAACAAAACTGCTCCCATACTTGCTGCCTGGCCAAGACAGTATGTTGTTACATCGCATTTAACAAACTGTATCGTATCATAAATTGCCAATCCGGCTGTTACAGAACCTCCGGGACTGTTAATATATAAATGAATGTCCTTATCAGGGTCTTCTGTTTGCAGAAAAAGCATTTGCGCAACAATCAGATTAGCTACATGATCATCTATGGCAGTACCAATAAAAACAATTCTGTCTTTTAAAAGCCTTGAATAAATATCATAAGCTCGTTCTGTTCGTCCAGACTGTTCAACAACCATCGGAATTAAAATACTCATTTTCGCCTCCATCGTTCGATTTTCAGTTTATATGGTGTATCCAAATACTGGCAGTTACCTGTTACTTGGTTTCCTTTACTTTCCCCTGGCTGATAATAAATTGAATGACTCGCCTTTCCATAATTGCATAATTAAAAGCTTCCATTCGCTTTTCCTTAGAAAGCCATTCTTTAAATACTGACATTTCCTGTCCTCTTTCAGCCGCAACCTTCTGTATCTCGTCCTGAATGTCACTGTCACTAATCTCTACAAGCTTTTCTCGCTTTGCAATTTCACTTAGTATATAAGCGAGCTTAACTTGCCTGCGGGCATCTGTTTGTGCACCCGTCTTGATTTTGTCCAATTCAGTTTCAATCTGCTCTTTTGGAATACCGCCAAGTGTTAACCTCATCCTAATTTCCTGTTCTACTTGATTTGCCTGTTCTTTAACCATTGTTTCAGGCAAATCAAAAGGCGAATTATTATCCAAATAATCATTAACCTGCCTGACAAGATCATCTTCTGACTGCTTAGTGTGCTGCGCTATTAGATCCTGTTTAATTCTTTCTTTAAACTCATTCTCATTCTCATATGAACCAAAACGAGCAAAATATTCTTTGTTCACTTCGGGAAGTTGCTTTTTCTTTATTTCCTTCAAAGTAACTTTAAAAGCAGCACGCTTTTTAGCCATTTCCTTATTTGGATAATCAGAAGGCAAAACAACTTTTATGTCCCTTTCTTCATCAATATTCATTCCGCGAATCTGTTTGAAAAACTTTGGCAGCATATCTTTTTCTGAAGCCTTCACGAAAAGATCTTTCTTGTTATCAAAAGACTCATCATTGTCAGAAAAAGCTTCATAATCTATTATTATATAATCGCCTTCCTGAACTCCTCTATCTTCAACGGGGCTAAAACTTGCATGCCTATCAAGCACATTTTGATAAGCTTCATCAACTTCTTTTGATTTTACGTCTACCCTTTTTCTTTCCAAACGGATACCCTTATATTCCGGTATACTTATATCCGGTGATATATCAAAGGAAACTTCATAGGAAAGTTCTTCACCAGGATTATATTTAACATCATCCAGAATTGGTTCACTTACAGGTTTTAACCCTTCAGAAAAAAGAGCTTCATTATAAGTGTCTGGTATAGTCTTTTGAAGTAACTCAGATTTTATCTCATCACTAAAACGATTTTCAATAATCTTTTCCGGCACTTTTCCTTTTCGAAAGCCGGGAATGACTACCTGGCTTTTTAATTTTCGAAGTGCATTAGCATACAATTTTTTCATTCTTTCGGAATTAACAATAATCTTTATCCGTCTCCTGCAACCTTCTTTTTCAATTACATTTACTGAAATAGTCTTTTCCTCAGACATGGAAAACCTTCCTGTTTTTCTATGGTTATATGTTTAAACCCAAATTTTATTATTGTTATGTATATGTTAATATAGTAAAAAACATACAAATTATAGAAAAACTGTAACGAATGCAAACGCTTTTTATTGTTTTGTTTGTTTTATGAACTTTCGAGATATCACTTCGGAAGAAAAAAAATGGAGCGAGCGATGGGATTTGAACCCACGACAACCACGTTGGCAACGTGGGGCTCTACCACTGAGCTACGCTCGCTCCTAAAAGTATATAAAATATGGTGCGAGAGAAGGGAATCGAACCCCCACGCCCTAAGGCACTAGATCCTAAATCTAGCGCGTCTGCCTAGTTCCGCCACTCTCGCTTACGCTAATCAAGCTAACGTTTGTTATTTCACTGGTGCGCCGTGAAGGAATCGAACCTTCAACCTTGGGATTAAGAGTCCCCTGCTCTGCCGGGTTGAGCTAACGGCGCTTTATAAAAAACCTTTTCCTGGAAAAAGTGTGGATATCCTATCACCGGACAAATACTGTGTCAATGGGAAAAAAGGTGTTTTTCTTAGTAATATTTCACACAATCACCAGTTGCAAATATCGTCTCCACCGCCTGAATTGCTAGTTCCGTTTACTCCAAGAGAAAGCAAGTCATAACTTTCAGTGTTAAACGAAGGCGAATCGGAATCATATTCTATTGGATTTTTCCAAATATCAACCAGGTCATACAAAACGTCCCCGGCTACTCCATCACCGTTAAAATCACCCCCACCGCCGTTCAGAGTTATTTCGTTTCCCTGAAACTGCATATACGGCCCAGCATTTATGGAACTGTTCTGCCCTTTAACGAATGTTGCACCAAGATAAAAATAGAGACACTGAGAAGAACTGTAGCTTCCTATTCCGTTAATTGTATCATCCGGTGGATAAGCCAAAAAATCTTCACGATACATCTCAAGAGCTGTAATAATTGCATCCATTTGCCTCAAAGCTTTGGCTTTTTGTGAACGGGTACGGGCTGTCTGAGCACCTGTTATCAACATTGCCATTAAAACACCAATTATTGACATTACAATGAGCATTTCAACAAGCGTATACCCTTTTTTAAAATCATATTTCATTTTTTCTTAGCCCAATTACAAATATTATCGGATGTCATAGGATCTGCAGCATTATAACTTCCTATATCAGTCTGCCATGAAGTACCTTCATCTCCGTCAGAACCAGCTGAAGCAATATTTGGAAACGCTGGCGCATTCCCTTGTCCGGGCGTACCGGGATATTGATAGAAATAAATGGTTTTCCATGGATCCAAAAGTCTTATATTTCCGGTATCGTCAGAAATATTCAAATCAGACATTCTTATATATGGTCCCACATCGCGACCTCCAACCGTATAGGTGCTTGTTAAACAATCCGAAAGGTGTTCGTTTGCTTGTTCAGAAGTCATGGCAGACGTATCAGGATATTCTCCATGATCAGAATAATATGTTTCCAACGCCGCTTCAATCATTGAAATCTCTGCTGTCGCCTGCTTGTATCTGATATTTTCCATAGTTGTATTAGCAACAGGTAATAATATGGCCATCAATATGGCTATTACAGCTACGACCATCATAAGTTCAGTTAAAGTAAATCCAACATTACAATACTTTAAGTTTTTCATATTTCACCTGTATAAATTTTATAATATCTTGGTGCAGATGTCAACTTACTTATAGACTTGGAAACTCTAACGTTGGTTTTTCCTCAAAACGGAGATTTATTAGTAATAAGTTTTAAGACGTTTATTTATTTTACATAACTAATTACACATTGTCACACTAAAAATAAGGAGGTTGTTTCAATCTAATATTTAGATCATGTAATATTTATTTTCTTTATTTGCAAAAAAAAAGGCAGAACCTTTTAGGCTCTGCCTTTTACAAATTATATAACCAATTATTCCGTAGGAACATTGAGACTATCCCAATCGTTCTTATTTACGAATTTAGTCAATTTTCTTCCGCCCATATCAGCGCGAAGTGCATATCTTACCTGAAGTTTTCCTGCTTTTGTCGTTCTTTCATATTTTGTTTTTTTGATGCTACCTTCTCCTACATCTACTTTTTTTCTGTCTTTCACGTCATAAAATGAAATTCCCATTCCACTTCTCCTTTCGCAGTATTATAATTTATCAATTGTTTTGTAAATAAATTATTGTTACTAATCTTACCAATCAACTATGTCGCTTTTACACTAATTCACACACTCTTGATGTAATGTTATTATTTACCTATTAGCTGTATTTCGCAGTATATATACTTTCAGGAACCATTAAAAACAGAATCTGTTCGAAATTCTTGCTTATACTAAGCGAGATAATTTTACTTTGTCAAGAAATATTACTAAAGAATTTCATACTTTTTTTTAAAGTTTATTACTGCGAAATGATAATTCACAACGTGGGAAACGTATTCTTTCGAAATATTTGCAAATCAATACAATTTTTTACTAACTCTTTTGACTATTATTTATAAAGCATTTCTTAGTACTTGTTTCTTCAACACATAAAGCATTTTAGCTGTTGGAGAAGGAAAAAGGATTTAAGAATGCTTGCCGGAGGGAAAGGCAGGCAAAAACATAGAAAAACACAAACTCCTCTGTAAAAGTGGTTTCTATATAACGAATAATGATTTATCTTAAAATCATGTATATTTGTTACAAATATCTAATAAAATATTGTTATCCCAAATAACACTTACAGCTAATATTGTTAATTTGTGCACTTATCAAATTAATACGGCGAAATAATAGATAAATAAGAAGGAACAGGAATATATCCTGAGAAGAACATGAAAATTTCCAGTATAGATTTACTAATAATTTTCTCTTATTTATTATTTATTTCTTTTATGGGATTCTGGTTTGGACGTAGGGAAAAAAACATTGGTGATTATTTCCTCGGCAGCAAACGAATGCCCTGGCTTGCTGTTTCTCTTTCAATAATGGCAACAGAAGCCAGCGCTTTGACATTCATCGGCGCTCCAGCCTTTTCATACAACAATAATTTTTCTTATCTTCAACTTGCTATTGGTTCATTTTTAGGCCGTATTTTAAGTGCACATTTACTTATTGGTGCTTTCTACAAGGCAAAAGTTACTACAGTATATGAATATCTTGCGATCAGATTTGGGCCCAGGACTCGCGATGCTGGTGCACTATTGTTTCTCATTACACGTTTGCTCGCAAGCGGAGTAAGATTGTATGCTGCATCAATAGCCCTGTCTATTGTCACAGGACTGCCTGATCTTTGGGCAATTTCTCTTGTTGCAGCTGTAGCAATTATTTACACGATTGCTGGAGGCATAAAAGCAGTTATATGGACGGATGTTTTCCAGTTTTTTATATTCATGGGAGGAGCCTCTCTTGCGCTCGTTTTTATTATTCTCAAAATTCCAGGAGGATGGGAAACAGTTGTTAAAACAGCCTCTGAATACAATAAATTCAAAATTTTTGATTTTTCACTTAGCTTTACTAACGCTTATACACTTTTAGCAGGGATTATCGGAGGCTGTTTTCTAACATTCGCAACGCATGGAACAGATCAGGATATTGTCCAGAGAATGCTTACCTGTAAACAAAGCCGTGGGGGTAAAATGGCACTAATTCTTACAGGAATAATCAATTTCCCTATTGTAATTCTCTTTCTAACTATTGGTATTAGTTTGTTCACTTTTCATAAATTAAATCCAACAATTTACTTACCTGCCAAAGCTGACTATATTTTCCCAAGTTTCATAATTCATGAACTCCCATCAGGAATTGCAGGTTTGGCCCTTGTTGGGGTTTTTGCAGCCGCCATGTCCAGTCTTGATTCAGCTTTAAACGCATTAGGATCAAGTGCTGTTATAGATTTTTATCGTCCCTATATACGACCTATTGCAACGGATAAACATTATTTAAAAGTCTCAAGAATTCTATCTTTTGCTGCAGGATTACTCTTAATTATTGTAGCTTTGTTTTCAAGAAAAGCTGGTTCAGTTCTGATCCTTGGGCTTCAGAT
>JAVCCS010000189.1 GCA_030765365.1 Candidatus Theseobacter exili | reverse complement strand
TTCCTCAAACGCTTCTTGCGCTTGTGAGTAGCCATCTTATGTCTTTTTCTTTTCTTACCGCTAGGCATATAGAATTATTTCTAAGCGTTTGACTTAACCTTTGTTATGAAAGATTTTGCAGGTTTAAATGCGGGGATATTATGGGCAGGAATGATAATAGTGGTGTTTTTGGAAATATTCCTTGCTGTTTTCTTAGCTCTCTTTTTAACAATGAAGCTTCCAAAACCTCTAAGATAAACGTTATTACCTTTTACCATAGAATCTTTTACTGTTTCCATTAGGGCTTCAACAGTTTTTTGTACTGTTACTTTTTCAATACCAGTGTTTTTGGCAATTTCATTAACAATGTCTGCTTTAGTCATTTTACGTGAAGTTTAAAATTCAACAAATTATTTTGAGTATATTTTTTTTCAACTGTGCAAATATAAAAATATTATTTAGTTAAAAAGAAACACTTACATAATATTTTTATTTTTTTATTATTATTAATGCCTTAATTACAATGAAATAGGATAAAGATACATAAATCCTCTAATTATCTCCGTCATAAAAGTCCATTTCATAAAATTATCATAAATTATTGATAATATGGGTTTTCATCAATTTATTCTGCCTTTGGTTGCATAAACTGTTTTTTTCTTAACTTTACATACCTGAATCTGAATTATTAATAAATACATAACTATATGTCAATCAATAAAGTTATACTTGTTGGGAATGTCGGAAAAGATCCTGTAGTCCGATATTTTGACAGGGGTGTTGCCAAAGCAACCTTCCCTCTTGCTACCAGTGAAACCTATACAAATCAGCAGGGGGAAACAATAACTTCAACCGAGTGGCATAACATTGTTTTATGGCGTGCTTTGGCCGAAGTTGCGGAAAAAACTGTCAAAAAGGGTGCACAGATGTATATTGTCGGGAAGATCAAAACCCGCTCGTATGTAGACAAGGAGGGTAATAATAAGTATATTACTGAAATCCTCGCAGATACACTTCTCTTGCTTGATAGAAAGCAGTCAAAGGTGAATACTGGAAATCAAACAACTTCAGAAAAAATTGAGAAACAGGATAAAGCGTCTTCAGGTTCTTCAGTTGATGAGCCATCTACAACTTACGCGGCAGGGGAGGAAAATAAAAAGGCAGAATTGCCTGAAAAGGACAGTCTAAGTGATGATAATTCTGGGAAGGAGAGTTTTCCCGATAACAATTCACCCTCCGGTCAGAATGAGGATGACCTGCCCTTTTAACAAGTTTTATTAAATGTAACTCAATTGGAACCGGAATATCCACTTACTTTTGTTTCACTGTCGTCGGGTGTTACTGCTAATACACTTGATATTAAAATAATTACAGGTCTTATTATTTTAATGTTACTCCTTTTAGCATCTGCACTTATATCAGGTTCGGAGGTTGCGTTTTTTTCATTCAGACCGGATGATCTTGAAAAACTCAAGAATAACAGGAGTAAAAAGGCGCAGGCGGCACTAAAGCTATATAAGAATCCTGAAACCCTGCTAAGTACAATTCTTGTTGCAAATAACACTATTAATATTACCATTGTACTACTTGCTGCTTTTATCAGTTCAAGAATATTTGACTTCAGTTCTGAACCACTGTTTGGTTTTATTCTGAATGTCGTAGTAATTACCTTCCTGCTGCTTTTATTCGGTGAGATCATGCCCAAAGTTTATGCTACCAGGAATCATATTGGGATGGCCCTCTTTATGGCCTATCCTATTACAGTATTGAAGAAGGTCTTCAAACCTGTGACTTCGTTGTTGATCTTCTCTTCATCATTTGTAAAAAAAAGGTCAGGTGCAAAGCGCTCAAATATAAGTATGGACGACCTCTCTGATGCACTTGAACTAACTTCTGATGAGCTAAATGAGGATGATAAAATACTCAAAGGGATCGTTAACTTCAGTAATATCAATGTTAGCGCCATCATGTGTCCCAGAATCGATGTGACAGCCATTGATATCAATACTGAATTCGATATTATTGTATCAGTCATAATAAAATCAGGATTTTCAAGAATTCCTGTTTATTCAGATTCTTTTGACAGTGTTAAAGGAATTCTCTATGCAAAAGATGTCCTTCCCTATACAGATAAACCAAGTAGCTTTAAATGGCAATCGTTGCTCCGCCCTCCATATTTCGTTCCTGAAACAAAAAAGATAAATGATCTTCTCAAGGAATTTCAATCAAAAAGGATGCATATGGCTGTCGTTATTGATGAATATGGTGGAACCTCCGGGATAATAACACTTGAAGATATACTTGAAGAAATTGTCGGTGAAATAACTGATGAGAGTGACGAGGATCAGCTATTGTTCCGTAAAATAAATGATAACACATATATTTTTGAAGGAAAGATACTGTTAAATGACTTTTGTAAAGTCTTTGAGATAGAAGAAGATATTTTTGAAGAGGTTAGAGGAGAATCAGAAACCCTGGCCGGCCTGATTCTTGAACTGAAAGGTGAGATACCTGTTAAAAATCAAACAATTGAATTCGGTAAGTTTGTTTTCAGAATCTTGTCAGCCGACCGGAGAAGGATAAAGGAGATACAGGTAGAAATAAAAGAAGATGAAAGCGAAATTCAAGAAGGTTAATCTTATATTATTAATAGCTCTGCTTGGTATCGGGCATAGCTGCAAAGAGACAATCATACCAAAACCAAAAGGCTATTTCCGGATAGATCTTCCTGAAAAGCAATACATTGTATTTGATCAGGATTTCCCGGAAACTACAGATATGCCGATTATTTTTGAATATCCATCATACGGAAATCTGTCATTCCAGCCAGGAAATACTGATGAGCCAGGGTGGTACAATATTGAATTTTCATCATACAGAGCCAAAATCTATTTTACCTATAAAAAAATTGAAAACAATTTTGACGGATTGATGGAACAGACATATAATATGAATGTTAAAAACCATATTCCTAAAGCTGATGCTATTAATGAACAGGTTTATAAAAATCCTGAAAACAGAGTGTTTGGAATTTTATATGATCTGAAAGGGAATACTGCATCGGCCGTTCAGTTTTATGTGACTGATAGTGTGAAAAATTATCTTCGAGGATCTTTATATTTTTCTGCAG
>JAVCCS010000302.1 GCA_030765365.1 Candidatus Theseobacter exili | reverse complement strand
GTTGTTTAGTGGTATTGGCTCCATAGCCAATGCATCAGAGATTGGTGGAGTTGCTTACATGGCACATATCGGCGGATTTATGGCAGGGCTCGTGTTTACCCGTCTGTTTAGAGAAAACTCGACGCAATGGCTTACCCGCTAAATTATGTACGCAATTTGCGAGTTAATTTAACCTCATAAGGCGATACATCAATTATCTAAATAGTTATCGATAAGTGTGGATGAAATATTTAGGCGTTGGAAAAATAGAGATTAACTGCTTCTAGTATGATACGCGAGTTAAGGTGATTACGCAGCGTTCTCTTCCAATGACGAAGCAAAGGCACGGGCGTTAAGTGCTTCCAATACTGCAACTTCAGCCTCTGCTATTGAATATAATGCAAAATAGATAGCTGCTTCAGCATTGTTTTCCGTTCGATCCGCACGTTTTTGAGCTCGTTTCAAATCCCGCGAATCCTTTCGCTCATCGACGTCTTGCTTTATCTGTTTGATCCTATTGTCGAAGTTCTGTTTCAATTCAGTCCAGTGTTCAGATGTCTTTGCTTCCATGGATTGGACTCGAGCATTAAAGGTTTGATGCATGGTTTTTGTCTCTGCTTTGGCGGTTTCTATACGCGCTTCAAGCTTCGCTTTGTTTTCTTGCTGAGCAGCAGTCGCGTTTTTTTCTAATTTTGTTGCTCGTGATGCAAGTTCTGTGAGTTGTTCTGAAAGTTTTTTCATTTTTAATCTCTATAAAACGTTTCGGAACGCTTCTTAATATATGTTTAATTGTTGGAGTTTCCTTGACGTTACCCTTTTCACCTTAGTGCATGCGCAGGCGCGCCCGCCGTACTGTTGAAAACATGAAAAAAAGGATGGATGAAGTGTTATTTATTTAAGAAATGATATTATTTCCTCTGACTGAACCACAACTCCAACATTCGGCAGGATATTAGTAATTGCGAAATCATGTAATTCCTGATTCATACTCGAACAACAATCTTCAATAATAACAACCTGATAGTCCGCATCAGAGGCATGCCTCGCTGTCGCTTCAACTACCCAGTTTGTCGCCACTCCTGTAATAAGCAAAGTCTCAACCCCGGCCTCTTTTAGTATCTTTTCCAGTTTCGAGTTGTAAAACGCGTTGACTCTGTTTTTTTCAATAACTTCTTCTCCTTTAACAGGCTTAAGCTCATCGATTATTTCACCACCCCACTTGTCTAAGTGACACGCCCCTAACTCGCTAACAGCTTCTAAGATCGGCGTATGATTGTCCTTGAGCTCTTCTACAAAGTCACGCATCCCAAACTTAACATAAATTACTTTCAGCTTGGTTTCCCTAGCTTTGTCAAGTAAAGCCTTAATTTTGGTGCTGGTTCCTCTCTCTTGGAAATGTTTAGGAGTACCAAAATCAGCGTATTTACCTTGCAGATGCACAATATCATTTTGCACATCAAGAATCAATAAAGCAGTCTTCTCTTTCTCAAAATTAACCATGTATTTTTTCCTCCAATAATATTTTTTTCCCGCTACTTTATCTCCAGTTTGTGTTTCTTGCTCTCTGGAGTAGGTGTTTTCTTCGGGATTTTTATTTCAAGTACCCCATTTTTAACTGTTGCTTCTGCTTTTTCTGGAATAACCTCTTCGGGAAATGACTGCTTTCTATATATTTCTGAGTAGCTTCTTTCCTTTACAATATATCCCTTTTCTTCGTCTTTCTTTTCAACCTCTATTTTTGCAGATATCTCAATACTGTTCTTAGTGACAGTGATATCTATTTTATCCTTTGGAATTCCTGGAATCTCAGCATTTATTTGGTACTCTTCTTCTTTGTCTACGAAATCCATATAAGGCTCCCTTATTTTCATCAGAGGTTCTATTCCCCAAGGCCTGCCCCATAATCTCCTTGACCTCCATGGTCTCATGTAGTCCCTGCGGAAGTCTTCTAATACATTTTCAAAAGCTTGAAAGATGTCGCCAGAGTACATTGGCTGAATTCCTCTTTCCTCGGGTTCTTTAACCTGAACCTTTTTCTTCTCTTCAAACATTTTGACTTACTCAACAGTTACAGAAAGATTTGGAAATATAAACCTATTCTCAAATATGAACCCTCTTAATTCAAGGGCCGTTTTATTCCTGTAAAGATAAACCATTTGTACAAACACTCATACAAATAACCTAAAATATATTGTATAATAAATCATTAATAATGGAGCTAAAACGTACGATTGGATTCTTCACGCTTACAATGTACGGTGTAGGAATAATTCTTGGCGCAGGAGTTTACGCATTAATTGGAGAAGCTGCAGGGGAAACAGGCAACTCACTTTGGCTCTCATTTCTCATCGCATCAATAGTTAGCATGTTTACAGCTTTGAGTTATATGGAGCTCATATCGATGTATCCAACAAGTGCAGCTGAATATGTTTATGTAAAACATTCACTCGAAAGCAACATCGCTGCTTTCTCGGTAGGATGGATAGAGATCTTTGCTGATATTATTGCAGCAAGTACAGTTTCAATAGGGTTTGCTGGATATTTTACTGGTTTATTCGGCGGTAACCCAATTTTTGTGGCTCTTGTGCTTATTGCTGTACTAACTGTAATCAATTTTTGGGGG
>JAVCCS010000238.1 GCA_030765365.1 Candidatus Theseobacter exili | reverse complement strand
TGTTCCTTTTTTGTCTTTTCTTTTGACCGCTATGCCCCCATTGGTTCCTCCTGTAGTGTTTTTAATGATTGTTGAAGGCATGGCTTTAGGAAGCACATTATGGTTTACAGTACAGATAAGAAAATGGCCCGTGTGGCTTAGTACATTGATTGGATTGGCAGTATTTATTAGCGCAAGAATATTGTTCATATCCGTTATTGCTCCTGTTTTTGGTTTTCCTGGAATGTTAACGGCTTTTGCTTTAATTTTTCATAGCCTTCCGGGGCTTATTATCATCTTGATGACGGTTCCTTTTTCTGTTAGATTGATTTACAAGCACGTAAACATTACAGTTTAAGAAATAAGTTCGAACATGTACAAAACTTATAGATAATGCCGCTAAATATACCTATAGAGGCAATGTTTCTCTTTCCTTATATAGCTTTTTAATGCTTTTCGTAAAAAAAGCTATTTTGAAAAATTAACATTTCCTTTAATTTTAGCAGTTAACGGCTACAAGTTTTTTAAACATAGAAATGTAGTTTTTGAAAGGAGTAATGTTAATGAAAAAAGCATTAACAGTTATTGCAAGCGGATTTATGAGTTTGCTTATCACCGCATCTGTTTTTTCTTATGAAGATGGTGACTGGCAGTTCTGGCAAACAGATTCAATCGGAGGTAAATTAACAGACAACCTTAAAGCATCGGCGGAACTGGAGTTCAGGTTTGGTGATGATATGAGCGAGCTTTATTATCAGCACAGCCAGTTAGTAATAGATTACAAAATAAATGATATGTTTACCTTGGGTGTCGCTTTCAGAGAGGTTTATGAACTAAATACAAAAACGGAAGAAAATTCAGACTGGTATTCAGAACACAGGCCTATGATTAACGGTACTGTCAGCTGGAAATGGGACGAATGGCAATTTTCAAACAGGGCAAGATTCGAATTCAGGAACTTTGAAATAAAAGATAACACTGTTCGTTTCAGAAACAAACTTGGTATTAAATCTCCATGGAAGTGGACGGCATTGAAGATAAATCCTTACATTGAAGATGAGATTTTCATGGAAGAACATAAAAGCGGTATTTACCGCAACAGGCTTTATGTTGGTCTTGGAATGGAACTTCTTGATGCAGGCTGGGGCGTTTTAAAAGGAGCATTGTATTATCTATGGCAGGCAGATGAGAAAGACGATGAGTGGAAGAATACCAATGCTTTAGGTCTTAAATTTAAATTAGGTTTCTAATCAATTTGTTAAATTTTCATAAACTAAAGAATTACAAATATGCGCATAATGCAGACTGAGTTATTTCTGTAGCGGTTCAGCGGTATAAAGGCTATTATTGACGGATCGACAGGTATTGTAGAAGGCAGAATCATCAAACATATGAAACACGAAAGAAGATAAAAGGTCTTGGGAAAATGAAATTTGCCACCGAGTATTTGACGTTTACTACCCCACGCAGAAGGGGTTTCATTAATATTACTAGTAAAGTGCAGGAGATTGTATCCACGAGCGGTATTCAGGAAGGGATGTGTCTGGTCAATGCGATGCACATTACTGCAAGCGTTTTTATTAATGACGCTGAAAGCGGGTTGCTTGCGGATTATGAAGAATGGCTGGAAAAGATCGCGCCTCACGAACCTCTTTCTTATTACAGCCATAACAGAACCGGTGAAGATAATGGAGATGCACATCTGAAAAGACAGGTTATGGGCAGAGAAGTTGTTGTTGCCATAACAAAAGGAAGGCTTGACTTTGGGCCCTGGGAACAGATATTTTATGGTGAATTCGATGGGCGCAGGCCAAAACGGGTTCTCGTTAAGGTGATTGGCGAATAAATAAATGTCTGTTTAATCTTTTTCAAGCCGGTGATTATGGAAAAAATAAAAATTTTTTTTAAATATTCCGGGATTCATATATTTATCCTTTCCTGTATTATTTATTCCCAGATTAACTGGGCAATAAAAAGTCAGATATTCAATGACCTATGGTTGCGGATTGTTATTGGTCTGGTCTTCGCCGTTTTGCTTTCTTTTGGATTAATATATTTGATTTCATGGATCGGGAAAAAAAGAGGATTTGATGTATCCAGATTATTAATAAAATTGTCATTAATTCTTTTCCCGGGAATTCTGCTGGTCCTGGCTCCTCTAAACAGTTCTTTTTATTTAATAACATTATCTTTGTGTCTAAGTATATATATGATTCTATGGCTGCATTCAAAATTTAGATACTTGTGGCTTTTCCCTGTATCTATGGCGCTTTTGCTTGGAGTGACATTTTTTTTAAGGACGTGGGGAATTGACTATAATGCTGATCATCCGGATGGAGGCAAACAGATATCGGCTGCTGCTATATTCATTCAAGGAGATTATTCACACGGGTTGGATGATGGTAATCGTTTTATACGTGGATATCCGTTTTTTACAATGCATATTCTTGAGTGGGTATATTTTGGATATGAAGCCGCTTACAGGCATTTTGCTCCGATAACCACTTCTCCTGGGGATAGGCCTCTTGCTTTATTAAAGGCTTTCCTTACTATTCTTCAAAGATGGTTGAATACAATTTATCAGCTGATTTCTGTCCTGTTGCTATATTTTATTGGAAGAAAGCTTTTTGATAAATGGATAGGCATAGTTTCAGGTGCTGCTCTTGCGATTTCATCAGTAAACATACAAATGAGTCATGTTGTTAATGCCGATATTTCAAGCTTGCTTTTTGTTTTGGCTTCAATGGCTGTTGCAGTAACGCTTCTTGAAAAAGAAACATTATTGCGATATTTTTGTTCAGGTGTTTTTGCAGGATTAGCTGCAGCATCTAAATATCACGGTTTATTTTCACTTCTTTTTGTGTTTCTTGTATTTTTTGACATTCGGTTTAGAAAACGTGATTTTTTAAAAGCACCATTTCAAAAACTGTTTATTGCTTCTTGTGTTGCAGGTGGTACTCTGATCGCATTTAGCCTTGCGACACCAACACTGTTTATTAATGCAGAAAAAGCTGTTGATTCTATGCTTTCTGCTGGAAATCTTTCACACAACGCAAGAATACCTGAAGAATATATTTCCAGGCATTTAGCCTACTATTTTTATCTCCTACCTGTACATATTAACAGTTTTCTAAGGTATTTTGAGCCGATACCAG
>JAVCCS010000195.1 GCA_030765365.1 Candidatus Theseobacter exili | reverse complement strand
TCGCTTAAGGTACAGACAGCGGTAAGAGCAGGAGAGATGCCTTATTCAGAAGCAAATGTTGGCTTGTCGTGGAATACAGAAACAGGCCGGTATGTTATAGAGGAACGTGGTGAAGGTGCAAGTGAAGATTTGGCGGAAGAGGTCAGGTCAGCGTTTACAGTAGCGTCTAGGCCGGCTGTAGGAGTGAAAGGCTCAAAGGCACCGCAAGTATTGTTTGTACCATTCATAAATGGACTGGGCATGCTCTCAGAGACAATAAAGGACAAGTTTGTTGTTGAAGTAGATGATCTGGTAACGCGTCTTGAAAGTTCCGAGCAGCGCAAGGCTGTGCTTGAATTTGCTGCACAGCACGAGCTGTATCATATTGCAAATACTGAAGCCACAGAAGAAGAAGTAATAGCAAACGACATAAGATATTTCAAAGATAGAATGACACCGCAGACCAGGGATTTGTTGATGAACGTACTGAATCCTGCAAACGAGAACCTGATTGACATATCGCCGGTAAGCTATTATGGGCTATTTACATTGTTAAAAAGAGGTGAAGATGTTAAAGCCGAAGCATATGCAAAGGTGCTTTCAGAACACGTGCATGAGAGAACGACTGTAGAGAAAGCCTTGGCTGGTATGACTCATTATGGTGCAAGGGCGTTATTAGCAGAAATTCTGCTTGATCAGGTCGAGGTAGCAGGCCAAAAGGCTGAATTATCTTCGTTTGCAATAAGAACGGCGTCTGTATCAGGGATGTTGGCAAAATTGACAGTAGCGGAAAGATCTGAGGCAGCTGTAATACTTGAAACAATTAAGGATGCAGTACCGGGTTGGCAATTGCTGAAATCGCTGCTTGTAAATACCCAGCCGACATATGCTGAAGTAGCGTTGTTCATTCAAAGTGCAAATCCTATATATGCGGGATTTGCGGGTATGGTTGCTGAGATGGAAATGATCCTTGATGATCCTGTTTCTACCGATGAATCAGAAGCTGAACCGGGAAAGCAGGCCGAACCATCAAAGCCTGCACTTATAGGGACTTCTACATAAAAATAAGCAATATAAATATAATGGGACGAGCAGTTAAATAGGCCTTAGAAAGTCTGCTGATCGTCCTTTTTTTATCACATCGCATATTTCCCTGAAAGCAAAAAGAGTAATTCAAGCCACAAATGGGTATTTACATACACATATTATCAATATTTGGTTAGATAAGATCGAATAATCATTAATATTTTTATTTAATTTTACTATTCAACGCAATTTCGGTTCTTTTCAATAAACATATTCTTGTGCGCTGAATGTATATAGAGTTATAATTCTCAGGCGGTATTATGAGAGGTGGCATTTTTAAAATAGTGATGAGGCCTTAGTCTTAAGATATCTGATTGTGAAGGGGAAATGAATAGCGTATGAAAAATCCAATATTAAGAGCGATAAAGAAACGAATCCTAATATCGGGAATTATTATGTTTTTTATTACTTTATTCTTGGGCGTATATATTACGCTAAAGGCTTCCGATACAGCCAGATCTGGTCTTTTGCGTGAAAGTGGTTTGATTTTAGATGCTCTTGTTCGTCAGCTTGAGTACGAGGTTAATGAAATAGAGAATAATGTAAAAATATTATCTGGTTCACTGGTGTTAATTGCGCTGCTTGAAAATGAAAATTCTGAAAATTTAAATAGAGCTAATACAGCAATAGACAGGTATAGAAAAAACCTTGATGTTTCTGTAGTGTATCTGATGAATAAAAACGGTGTTGTCATTGCTTCTTCAAACAGGGATTCTCATGACAGTTTTGCAGGAAAATCGCATGCATTTCGTCCATATTTTAAACAGGCGGCGGAAGGTGGGTTGGGACGATATTATGCTCTTGGAATTACAAGAGGGGAAAGAGGCGTTTATGCATCGTATCCCGTAAAAGATAAATTCGGTGAAATAATGGGTGTAGCTGTAATTAAGAAAAACATGGACGATCATGAAGATGCTATTAGAAATTATCCAACCTGTATGCTTGTTGATAATACAGGTATTGTTTTTATTTCAAGCTCTTCAAGATATGCTTTAAGAAGTTTATGGCCTCTGAGCAAGGATGTTGAAAAAAAGATTGTCGAAAACAGGCAATTCGGCAAAGGGCCTTTTTTATCAATATTAAATAAAAAACCGGACAACAATGATGTGGTGTTATTAAAGAACAGGAAAATGACAGTTCTTATGAAACCTGTGGGAGAAGGCAATTGGACAATGGTCTTGTTTGTCGATGCTACACGAATCAGTTTATTTAGAATAATAGGACTCGGAATAACAGTTTTTGCTTGTGCTGTTATTCTGGCGTCCGAAAAAGATATAATGAAGGTTAGAAGAAATGAGAGCTATTTTAGGACTATCTTTCAGACAGCGGGAAGCATGATCATTTTGGGTTCCAGCGAAAATATTATTATTGATGTAAACAACGAAGCAGTGCAGATTGGAGGCTGGGATAAGGATGAAGTGGTTGGAAGGAATTGCCTTGATTTTATTAGCGGAAAGGATAAAAAGGCAGCTGAAGAAATGCTTAGTGCATTATTTGCAGGGAATGATGTTAAACATATGGAAACTTCATTGATAACGAAAGATGGTTCTGAAAAGGAGATATCCTGGAATGTAGTTGCTTTAAAAGATTTAAATGAAGGCATTGCAGGTTTTATTGCTCTTGGTAATGACATAACTGAAAAGAATAATTTTGCTAGACAACTTACAATCGAAAAAGAGCGTGTTGAAGATTTTTTATATATAATGCCTTCTGCGGTTTTTATTGTTGATGAAAATAAAACAATAATCAAATGGAACAGAATGGCCGAAAAAATAACAGGTTATAAGTCAGATGAAGTGCTTGGAAAGCGTTGTGATGTTTTTATGTCAGATGTTTGTACTGGAAAATGCCCGCTTTTTGCTAAAGATATACAAAAACCTTTTTTTTACAACCAATGGCTAATAAAGAGAAAAGATGGCAATGATGTCTATATTGAAAAGAATGTTGATGTTTTAAAAGATGAAAATGGCAAAATTACCGGAGGCATTGAATGCTTTGTAGACGTAACTCTGAAAAAAATGGCGGAAGAAAAAATTAGAGATGCTGTTGAAACTAAATCAAAATTTGTTTCGATGGTATCGCATGAGCTTAGAACTCCTTTAACAGCAATTAAGGAAGGTGTTTCTCTTGTTCTTGAAGAATTGGCCGGTAGTATCAATGAAGAGCAGAGGTTCGTCTTGAATATTTCAAAAAATAGTGTAGATAGGCTTGCAAGACTTATAAATGGGGTTTTGGATTATCAAAAGCTTGGTTCAGGAGTTATGAAACTGATACTGACGAAAAAAAATATAAATGACTTGGTTAATGAAGTCTACAGCTCTATGCATTTTGTAGCAAAAGAAAAAGGCATTGATTTTAAATTAATACTTGATGAGGAAATGAAAGAAATTAGTTGTGATGCGGATAAAGTGGCCCAAGTGTTAACAAATATGATTAATAACGCTGTAAAATTCACTGATTCAGGGACAATAATAACAATTACCACAAAAATGGAAAAGCCTATTGTTCATGTCATGGTGGAGGATGAAGGTGATGGAATAAAAGAAAAAGATTTGCCTAATGTATTTATTGGTTTTGAACAGTTTAGTGATGATATGAAAAAGAGGAAAGAAGGTACTGGCTTGGGATTAGCTATTTCAAAGGAAATAATTGAATTGCATTATGGTGAAATATGGGTTGAATCTGAATACGGTAAAGGGTCAATATTCCATTTTTCATTGCCAATTAAGTAGGAGGTTGGATTATGCAAAAGAGCAAGAAAATATTGTTAATAGATGATGAAGTTTCGATTCTTAAATTAACAATGTTTAGGTTGCAAAAAATGGGTTACGAAGTTTTTTCTTCTGAAACAGGAGAAGAAGGCTGTGAAATAGCGAAAAAAATAATGCCTGATCTTGCGATTGTTGATTTGAAATTGCCTGATATTGGCGGAGTTGATGTTTGTAAAAGAATCAGAGAAATTGAAGAGGTGAAGAATATATCTATAATATTGATGACAGCCAGTACAGAGGATTTAGAGAATGTTTTTAAAAATTCTACTGCGGATGCTTATGTAATTAAACCCTTTGAATCTAAAACTTTAATAATGAATATTGAAAAATTGATCTGAGAGCTGATTTTATTATTGCTTGTATTTGATATCTTCCTTAATAATTCCATATTTTTTTGAGCTTATTATAAGGATGGATAAAGGTTGAATCTGGGCCAGGAAAGACTGTGTTTTAAGTTTTTCTACCAGAGATGTAGCGTATTAATCAACATGTAAACGAGATAATCATTATTTATTTCTTCTCTTCTTGATCAAAGAATAAACCATTGATATTATTAGTGGCCATGAAACTTATTCAAATATTTTTAAATCCAGCATTGTTGATGTTAGTAGGGTTGGCCCTGCTTTATTTCTTGCGATCAACTAAACTGTATAGACGCATACGTTTTTCCGGGACGCTGTTTGTCATATTTCTCTCATTTCAATGGCTGTTATACAATATGACTTACAGTGAGCGGTATCCTGGTTATATCTTTTCATTAGACGTATTAAGGATGCCCCAGTGGGTTGACAGCTTTGCCATCTTTTTTGGTGTGTTATTAATAGTAAGACTTCTTGATTTTCTGCTGTTTGCACGTCATGAAGGGGCAAAAACTGAAAAACGTATTTCTGTTCTCGTTCGTGATATGGCAATTTTTATAATACTTCTGGTAGTTATTCTTTTTATTCTTAAGAGTCAGTTTGGGATAAAGCCAACCGCACTTATTGCTACTTCAGCCGTGCTTTCTGCAATTATAGGTCTTGCCTTACAGGATGTGCTTGCAAATATTCTCTCAGGAGTATCTTTGCATATAGAAAAGCCTTTTGAAGTAAAGGACTGGATTTATGTTAACGGTATGGAGGGGAGAGTTGTCGAAGTAAACTGGAGAGCGACGAGAATTATTACGCATAGCGCTGAATTGGTAGTAATACCCAACAGCCTGATTGCAAAGGACAATATCATAAATTACTCAAAGCCGAGCAAAATACATGCCGTGTCTGACAAGATTGGATTGCCATATGATGCTTCACCAAATAAAGTAAAAGAAATACTGGTTAACTCTATTCTGTCAATTGATGGCGTATCAAAAAACCCCAAGCCGCAATTAAGACTTATTGAATATGGGGATTTTGCTATTAAATATGAAATACGTTATTGGATTTCCGAAAGGCTTAAATGGCAGGATATAATGGATGCTGTAATGACACAGGCATGGTATGCCTTGCACAGAAACAGAATAATAATACCATTTCCGATAAGAAATGTATATTTACATGATGCAGGGCAAATAGAGCTGAAAAGAAATGCAAGTGAATTATCATCAATAAAAAACATGATTAAAAGCACTGAACTATTTAGATCATTGTCGGACGATCAAATATCTGTTTGCGCTTCAGGTGTAAAAAAGAGTGCGTATTCCAGAAATGAAAAATTAGTTACTCAGGGAGATGAAGGAGATGACCTTTTTATAATTTCCAAAGGAACAGTTAAAGTTTTTATCGATGGAGAGAACCATCAGTTGGAAAACGTAGCTGAATTGACTGAAAAGGAATTTTTTGGAGAATTGTCACTTTTAACAGGTGAGTCAAGAAGTGCAACAGTTATTGCTAATGATGACGTGGAAGTGTTAATTATTGATAAGGCATGCATTGCTTCTCTTCTGGAGCAAAATCCAGATATTGTTGTAAAATTAAGTCAGGTTTTAACTGAAAGGGAAAAACAACGGGAACATGTTAGGGAGAGAAGTCGTAAGGACAACGAGAGTGAAGAGTCTCAAACCAAAACTTTAATAAAAAAAATCTCAAGATATTTCGGTATTTAATGAAAATGCAAACATATAAAAAAAAGACAACATATATGCCAAGGGAGAAATTGGAGGATAAGGGGCCTGAAGCCCTGAGGGATGAAGAGCTTCTGGCAATATTGTTAAGAACAGGCTGCAAGGGCAAGGATGTTATGTCTCTTTCACGCTCAATACTCAAGAAATATCCATTGGACAAGCTGCTAGCGCTTACACATGAAGAGTTAGTAAGCATTAAAGGACTTGGTAAAGCAAAGACTTCCGGGATAACTGCTTCATTTGAGCTTGCAAAAAGAGCTTTAAAACAAGAATTGGATGTTTTGCCGGTTATTAGCAGCCCCAGGGATTTATTGCCTCTTTTAGCTGATTTGAAAAACAAAAAAAAGGAGTATTTTAAAGCGTATTTTCTTAATGCCAGAAACCAGTTGATACATTCAGAAACCGTATCAATAGGACATCTCTCAGGTTCCCTTGTTCACCCTCGTGAAGTTTTTACTCCTGCATTAACCAGGAATGCAGCAGCAGTGATTGTTGCTCACAATCATCCCTCCGGAGATCCGTCTCCGAGCAGGGAGGATGTTGAAGTAACAGAGAGGCTTGTTGAAGCGGGTAAAATAATGGGGATTGAGTTAGTAGATCATATTCTTGTCGGTAAAGAAAATATTTATAGTATGAAACAGCATGGCAGGATTTCAAAATAATTGTATTATAGAATAATGGAGAATAATAATGAATCCTGTTTTTCTATCATTGTTTGTTGGTTTGTCAGCCGGTGTTGTTAGCGGATTATTAGGAGTGGGCGGCGGGGTTATAATGGTTCCTGCCTTAGTTTTCCTTTTTGGCATGACTCAGCGCATGGCCAATGGTACGACACTTGCGACAATGATTCCGCCAATCGGTCTATTGGCGGCCTGGACATACTATAGGGAAGGCAATGTAAATATACAAATTGCTTTATGGATATGCCTGGGGTTTTTTGTGGGTGGGTATTTTGGAGCGCGTGCTGCTCATTTTATTCCTCAAATATATTTGAGGAGAATTTTTGGCTGTTTGATGTTATTAGTGTCACTGAAAATGATTTTTGGAAAGTAGAAAAAGAAAGCTATGGATTACAGAGATTCTTTAAAAAAAATTGAACGTTGTCTTAAAACTGACAAGTTGTTATGGGTATTTCGAGATTCATTCGATCCTGATTTAGCTGGACAGGTTGCAAGTCGCTGTGGATTGAGATCGTTAGCAGCAGGAGGAAGCGGCACTAGGAATTTTGTAGGAATGGTGTCGGAATTCAAAAAAAATCCCAAGGCAAGGCAGTTGATATCTTTTTATTTGAATGAAACAAATAAACAGCAAATACAGGTAGTGAAAAAGATTGATTCAACTGAATTAACAGATGCCATGGCGTCTCAAAAGGATGAAATGTTTGCTGATGGAACAATAGGCAAGTTTCTTTGGGCTTTGATAGAAGATCCCAGGAATGAATCAGAGCAAGCGATAAAAGAACTGACTTCTGATGTAGAAAACGATATTGAACAGTTTGATGAGCTTTTTAACGGGCTAGAGGATTTGTCAAAGCTTGAAAAGAAAACAGGAATAGACGCAGATTGGGCAAAAGATTTCAGACGCGAACTGGAAAAGCTAAAAAGACTTCCTAAAGGAAGAAAACAGCCTTTTCCTAAATTCCCTAAACCACCGGTAATTCCAAAACCTCCTCCATCTCGTGAGAAACTTCAAAGAGAGCTTGAAAAAGTTAAGGGCGAATTGAAATATGCACGAGAATCCGTTGATAAACTTCGTTCTAGAAGCGAAATGTTGTCAGATAAATCTCGTCAATATCAGGAGGAAAACAAAAGAATACTTACTGAGATGCAGGTGCTAAAGCATGAAAAAAACATAATGGAAAGGGAAACCGCAGAATTGGTGGTGGAAAGTGAGAACCAAAGGAAGAAGCTTGAGCAGGTTGAAGAGCTTGGGCATAATGTCCATCATCTTGAAAGAGAAAACAGAAAGCTCGAATACCGTGTTGAGAAATTAGGGAATATTGATTTTAACCTGGAAGATATGGTTGCTGATAATGAAAGATTGTTAGGTCAGGTAGATCAATTAAAAAAGAACCTTAACAGGATGGAGCAGACTTTAATTGAGAAAGAGGCGGAACTTGAAAAAAGTTATGAAAGGCTGAACAAGCTAAAAGAGAAGCCTGACAAAAAATCTCTAAAGAAGATAACTGTTAAAAATAAGAAACCAAAGGTCGGAATATTTGTAGATGTTCAGAATGTTTTTTACGGCGCAAAGGAAAAGTATGGGGCAAAACTGGATTATCAGAAATTGCTTAATGAAGCTTTGCGAGAAAGAACATTGTTTAAAGCTATATGTTATGTTGTTAAGAGCGATGAGATTAAAAAAAATGATTTTATAAGGTTTCTTAAGCAGATTGGATATGAAGTTAAAACCAAGGATTTAAAGACCAGGATGGACGGTTCTCAGAAGGGTGACTGGGATCTTGGTATAGCTATAGATATAATTATGCAGGCTGAAAAAATGGATGTAATAGTTCTGGTTTCAGGAGACGGTGATTTTATTGATTTACTCAGACTTGTTCAGCAGCGGTTCAAGAAACGAGTTGAAGTTTTTAGTTTTCCCCATAATACGGCAATTGAAATTGAAGAAATCGCTGATGCGTACTTTCCGATTGATGAGCGATTTTTAATGAATTAATACTCATTATAGTTTTATATATTGGGTGAATAGTAATTGTTTCATTATTTCTTTGACATTGTTGTTAATATATTGATATTGTATGTAAACCTTTAAACTTGGCCCTGAGAGGCTGGAAAGGAAATTGAAATGAATATCAATAGAATAATATTTATAGTTCAGATGCCTTCTTCATTAGTGGAGAAGGTTTTTTTGTTTAACCCAAGTTTTGCACAACCATAATGAATTGCAGCATTATATCGCAAGTTAAAGCTTTTTTTAGAGGATGTTATTATGACAAAAAGGCAGGAAAAAATTATTAGGATAATGGAGCCGGACCAATTGAGAAGGGTAATTATGAGAATTTCACATGAAATTCTTGAAAAAACAGAGAATCATGAGGATCTTGCAATTGTAGGCATTGTAACAAGAGGAGCACATCTGGCAAGGAGGGTTGTGGATAACATAAAGGAGATTGAGGGAATAAATCCGCCTTTTGGAATTCTGGACATTACACTTCACAGAGACGACCTGGATATAAGCGGGACCAGAGAAATGCACAAAACTGAAATAAACTTTGATTTGAATGAAAAAAATATTGTTTTAGTCGATGATGTTCTTTTTTCGGGCAGGACTGTTCGTGCAGCACTTGACGAGATTACTGATTATGGAAGGCCTAAAAAAATTCAACTGGCAGTTTTGATTGATCGTGGACATCGTGAGTTGCCTATAAGAGCAGACTGCGTTGGGAAGAATATACCTACATCTTTTGATGAAAAGGTAAGAGTGCACTTGAAAGAGGAAGATGGTGAAGATGTTGTCTTGTTAGTGAAACAGGAGGATTAGAGTGAAAGAATTATGGAAAAGAAAGGATTTGTTGGGTTTGCAGGAGCTTTCATCTGAAGAGATACAGCTGATTCTTGATACAGCTGATTCTTTTAAGGAAATCAGTTTGAGGGCAATTAAAAAGGTTCCGGCACTTCGTGGGAAAACTATTGTTAACCTTTTTCTGGAACCCAGTACAAGAACTAGAACTTCTTTCGAATTAGCTGCAAAAAGACTGAGCGCAGATACTGTTAATATTTCAGCATCTGCAAGCAGTTTTACAAAAGGCGAGACCTTAAAGGATACCGCAAGAAACCTTCAGGCACTAAAAATTGATATACTGATAATGAGACATTCAGCAGCCGGTTCTGCGAGATTTCTTGCCGATATTCTTGATGCATCCGTTATTAATGCAGGAGACGGTGCTCATGAACATCCGACGCAAGCTTTACTGGATCTGTTTACACTAAAGCAAAAAAAGGGGAAGATAAAAAATCTTAATGTGACAATTATCGGTGATATTCTGCATAGCCGCGTTGCCAGATCCAATATATGGGGTTTGACAAAGCTTGGTGCAAATGTAACGGTTGCAGGTCCCGCGACATTAATGCCTGTTGGAATAGAAAGGCTTGGTGTAACGGTTTGCACAGACGTAAATAAAGCGATTAAACAAGCAGACGCTATAAACATCTTGAGGATACAGATGGAACGTCAGAAAACAAATCTTTTTCCATCTATAAGAGAGTACCGTGATTTGTATGGAATTGATCTTGAAAAATTAAAAAATGCTTCCAAAGATATTCTTGTTATGCATCCCGGTCCCATCAACAGGGATGTGGAAATTTCTTCTGAAGTTGCAGACAGTTCCTATTCAGTAATATTGGATCAGGTAACAAACGGGCTGGCAGTTAGAATGGCAGTGCTATATTTAGTTGCTGGATCGGCAGCAGTGTTGGAGGTAAACTAAAATGGATATTTTAATAAAAGGCGGCCGTATTGTTGACCCTTCACAGGATTTTGATTGTATAGCTGATCTTGGAATAAATATGGGGAAAATAGTTGCATGCGGTTCAGGGATAAAGGAAAAAGCGAATAAAGTTGTAGATGCAACAGGACTTATTGTTGTGCCGGGTCTGATAGATATGCATGTGCATTTCAGAGAGCCAGGCATGGAAGAAAAAGAGACAATATATACAGGAATGAGAGCTGCTGCGAAGGGAGGTTTCTCTTCTGTGGCTACAATGCCTAATACTAAACCGGCTACGGATAATGAGGGAATAGTAAAGTATATTTTGACAAAGACAGCAGAAAAGCCTTTGATCAATGTGTTTCCTGTGGCAGCGGCAACACTTGCAAGAGATGGCAAACAGATGACGGAAATTGGGGAGCTTAAAAAAGCTGGCGCTGTTGCTTTGTCTGATGATGGGGATTGTATAACTAATTCTGCTTTGTTGCGAAGAATTCTTGAATATGCAGGATCTCTTGATATGCCTGTGCTTGAACATTGTGAAGATCCTGTTCTGTCGGGGCAGGGGGTTATGAATGAAAGTATAATGTCTACTATATTGGGACTGAAGGGTATTCCGGCTGCTTCTGAGGTGGTAATGGTAGCCAGGGATTTAACCTTATGTAAAATGACAGGATCAAGACTTCATATACAGCATGTTAGCTCTGCCGGTTCTGTTGAACTTATAAGGTGGGCAAAATCCAAAGGAGTTCCTGTTACTGCAGAAACTGCTCCGCACTACCTGGTCTTAACTGATGATGATTTGCACAGCTATAGCACCATGTTAAAGGTAAAGCCTCCTATCGGTTCCAAACACGATAGAGAAGAATTAATAAAAGCTGTAAAGGACGGAACTATTGATGCAATAGCATCAGACCATGCTCCGCATTTGCATGCGGAAAAGGACGTTGAATTTGATTATGCTCCCTTTGGGATGATAGGCCTGGAGTCTTCGATTCCTCTAATTATGGAAACTTTAATAAATCCAGGGATATTGGATTTTAAAGATTTGGTAAGGCTTATGTCTTTAAATCCTGCTAATATATTGGGGCTTAAAGGGAAAGGATCTTTGAAAAGGGGAGCGGATGGAGATGTGACTTTAATTGATCCTGAAAAGGAAGTGGTATTAACAAAGGATTATTTTGAATCAAAATCAATTAACACACCATTTCTAAACTGGAAATGCAAAGGTGCTCCGACAAGCTTGTTTGTTTCGGGTAAACAAATATTAAAAGATGAGAAAATTATTGGATAGCAATAGATTATATTCAATATATGAAAAATTGCATGAAGCATACGGCTCGCAGAAATGGTGGCCGGGTGATACATCCTGTGAAATAATGATTGGTGCAGTCCTGACACAGAATACGTCATGGAAAAATGTCGAAAAAGCTATTGAGAATTTAAAAAAAAACAATTTACTTGACTGGCAGAATATTTTAAGTGCGCCAATTGATAAGATAGGTGCAGCAATCAGATCATCAGGGTATTATAATCAGAAATCTGAACGGCTGAAGATTCTTGCTGAGTGGGCTTTAACTATAGGATTTGGAGTTATTGTTGAGGACGAAAAGAGTAAGATTGATAAATTAAGAGACAGTTTGCTTGCACTGAAAGGCATTGGCCCTGAAACTGCAGATAGTATCTTGTTATATGCTTATGAAGTTCCTGTTTTTGTAGTTGATGCTTATACGAAAAGAGTATTGAATAGACACAATATATTCAAAAATGTTACTGAATATGAAGAAATAAGGAAGTATTTTGAAGAAAACTTGCCGAGAGATATAAAAGTTTATAACGAATTTCATGCATTATTTGTAAAGTTGTGTAAAGAAAAATGCCTTAAAAAGCAGTTTTGTGATGGTTGCCCGTTGGAAACAGACTTAATTGACTGCCGGAATAATGCTGATATTTGCTTGGAGAAGAGTTGTTAAAAGGAGATTCTGTGCTGATAAGAAGTTGTAAAATTATAAATAACAGTCCTCTTTCAGAAAATATTTATTCAATGACTTTTGAATGTCTTGAAATAGCAGGGAAGTTTAAACCTGGTCAATTCGTTACAGTGGGCATAAGCGCTTGTGGTATTCAGAGATTAAAGAGACCTTTTAGTATTGCAAGGTGCAAGGATGAGTGTGTAACAATTCTGTATCAATGTGTTGGACTAAATACAAGAGCATTGTCAGAATGTACTGCTGGAATGATTCTGGATGTGACAGGGCCTTTAGGTAACGGATTTAAAGTAGAGCATAACAGTAATGCTCTTCTAATATCCGGGGGTGTTGGTGCCGCATCACTTTTAGCACTTGCTGAAGAGCTTTTGGCCAGAGGCAATTCAGAAGTTAAATTGTTATTTGGCGCCAGATCTGCAAATGACTTGGCTTTGCGTGATTTTTTTGCTGAGATTGGACTTGATGTGTTTGTTGCGACAGATGATGGGTCTGAAGGATTGCACGGATATGTGACAGAACTTCTTGACGATTATCTAATGAAAAACAAACAACCGGATATTATTTATGCCTGTGGACCAAAGCCAATGTTGAAAGAAATATCTTCACAGGCTCTCGTAAAGGGAATAGAAAGTCAGTTTTGTTTAGAGGCATATATGGCCTGTGGGTTAGGTGTTTGCATGGGGTGTGCTCAAAAAATAGTCCATGATGGGGAAGAAGAGTATTTACGGGTTTGCAAGGAAGGCCCTGTTTTTTTTGCTAAAAATATTTGCTGGGATTGAATAATGTTTTTGTGCTGAAAGTATATTGGAAGGCATATTAGCGAAGTGCAGAAGGAGCAATAAACTGTTAATGAATGATTTGTCCGTTCAAATAGGTAAAGTATTGTGGAAAAATCCTGTGTCAGTTGCGTCTGGAACGTTTGGTTGTGCTGAGGAAATGTCGGAAATTATGGATATTGGCAAGTTGGGCGCTATTTTTGCAAAAGGATTAACACTTAAACCGAGATCTGGAAATCCTCCTCAGAGAATAATCGAAACGCCGGCCGGCATGCTAAACGCAATTGGACTTCAGAACGTAGGAGTTGATGAATTCATAAAGAACAAAATCCCTTTTTTAGCAAATTTCGATGTTCCTGTTTATGCAAATATTTCAGGAAACTCAGAGCATGAATACAGTGAGTTAGCAAAGAAACTTGATGGGTCTGGCATTGCCGGGATTGAGATTAATGTTTCATGTCCTAACGTAAAAAAAGGGGGTATGGCTTTTGGTCTTGATCCTGATTTGGTAGCAAGTGTAACGCGTTCTGTAAGAAAATCTACCGAATTGGATGTAATCGTTAAACTGTCTCCTAATGTAACAGATATATCGTTAATGGCAAAAAGAGCTGAACAGGAAGGGGCTGATGCTGTTTCTTTAGTCAATACATTCATGGGGCTGGCAATTGATATAAACCAAAGGAGACCATACCTTGCAAATAATACCGGAGGCCTATCGGGTCCGGCAATCAGACCCATTGCTGTCAGGATGGTTTGGGAAGTTTATAATTCAGTTAGTATCCCGATAATTGGTATGGGAGGGATTGTTGATACCGACAGCGCTCTTGAATTTATTATTGCTGGAGCTACAGCTTTATCTGTAGGTACAGGTACTTTTTATGACCCACTGTCTACTGTTAAAATTGTAAAGGGCATTAATCAGTATTTCGAAGAAAACAATTATAAAAAAATAATAGAGCTAGTAGGTTCGCTAGTTTTTAATTGAACTCAGATTTATAACTTTAGTGAGGGAACCGGAGATGCAACCAGAGGAAAGAATAATTACTGCATTAGATGTGGATACTATTGATGAGGCTCTTGAAATAAGTGAAAAAATTGGGTATAAAGCAAAAACTGTCAAGGTTGGAAGCCAGCTTTTTACACGAGTTGGTCCTGAAATTATTTCAGCACTTAAGAAAAAAGGTAAAAATGTTTTTCTCGATCTTAAATTTAATGACATACCAAATACTGTAGCGATGAGTGCAGAAGCAGCTTTTGCTCTCGGTGTTAAAATTTTTAATGTTCATGTGTCAGGTGGTAAAGAAATGATGAAAGCCTGTATGAATTCTGTAAAAAGCGTTGCTGAGAAAAATGATGGAGTCAGACCTGTTGTTCTAGGTGTAACTGTATTGACAAGTATGGATGAAAAAGAGATGTCAGATGATTTGGGCATTAAACGCTCACTTGCTGAGCAAGTGAGAAGTTTTGCAAGGCTTGCAAAGGAGTCCGGATTGGATGGTGTTGTAGCATCACCAAAGGAAATCAGACTAATCCGGGAAGATTGTGGCGAAAATTTTATAATACTTACTCCAGGGATAAGGCCTGAGTGGTCAGTGAAAAACGATCAAAAAAGGATAATGACGCCTTCAGAGGCGATTAAAGCTGGTGCTGACTATTTAGTCATAGGAAGGCCGATAACAAATAGCTCGGACCCTGCAATGGCTTTTGAAAAAATAGTGGAAGAAGTTAGAGGATAGAAGGGAGTATAGGCGTGAACAATGATATAATAACAGGAAATTCTTCTTTTATAGAAATGTTCGAGAAATCAGGCGCACTTTTAAAGGGTCATTTTGAATTGTCTTCAGGCAAACATAGTGGAAGGTATTTACAGTGTGCCCTGGTTTTGCAATATCCGGAGTATGCCAGAAGTATGTGTAAAGAACTGGCATCAAAGTTTTCAGATATCGAAGTTGATGTTGTTTTAGGTCCGGCACTTGGCGGTGTCGTGGTTTCGTATGAGACTGCAAATGCAATTGGTGTGCGTTCAATATTTTGTGAGAGAAAAGCTGGAAGAATGCTTTTAAGAAGAGGTTTTAATATTAGCAAAGGAGAGCGCGTACTGATTGTAGAGGATGTTGTCACCACAGGTGGTTCAATTATTGAGGCGGCTGATTTAGTTAGGAAAGAAGGCGGAGTTATTTGTGGCTATGGTATGATTGTTGACAGGACAGGAGGTTCTGTTGAATTGGAACCAAGAAAAGAAAGTCTTTTAAGGGCTGATTTTCTTACATATAATCCGGATAGTTGTCCTTTATGTGAAAAAAGGTTTGTCGTTGATAAACCGGGAAGTCGGAGGTAAGTCATGATAGTGAGCATGACCGGTTATGGCCGAGGAGATGGTGAAGGTGATACAGGACGTTTTGTTGTTGAAATACAGACTCTGAACCGAAAATATCAGGATATTCAAGTTCAGATGGGCAGGAAATTTCTTTTTCTTGAAAACATAATCCGGAAAATGGTTTCTGAAAATATAAGGAGAGGAAGGGTTACTGTTAGTATTCATTTTGAAGAGTATATTGCTGAAAATCTTGAGCCGGTTATTGATGTTGATCTAGCCAGGAAGTATTGTGATGTTTTAACCAGGTTATGTGAGGAATTAGATATGTCCGAAGAAATTACACTTCGCGATATTTTAGATATGGAACCAAGTGTTTTGCGTGTGCATAGATCATTACCTGAGGAAATTGTAGAACTTCCGGAATCTCTTAGAGATGCATTGGCAAAAGCATTAGATAGTTTGCAGTACATGCGTAGTGAAGAGGGAGAATATATTAGGCAGGAAATAATTAAGTACATTGAAATATTAAAGGTATGTGTAGAGCAGATTGCCAGCTTGATCCCTGCCTCAGCAAGAAGGTATGAAGAAAAACTCAGAAATAGAATAGACGATCTTCTTTTGGAGGAAGCCGGTGAAGACAGAATCCTGAGAGAAGTTGCAATTATGGCTGAGCGATGTGATATCACAGAAGAAGTAGTGAGGATGAAAAGTCATCTTCAGCAATTTGATGAATTGATTTATCAGGAATCGGCAGGACCTGTAGGAAGAACAATGGATTTTCTTGTTCAGGAAATGTTAAGAGAAGCAAATACCATAGGATCAAAGTCTTCAGAGAAAGATATATCCAGGTTGGTTCTTCAAATGAAGAATGAACTTGATAGGATTAAGGAGCAAATTCAAAATATTGAATAACATTTATAGGAAAATAATAGAATGAAATCTCCTGGAATGCTTTTAGTCCTTTCATCACCTTCCGGCGGAGGCAAAACGACAATTCGCAAAAGAATTGTCCGCATGTTTGAAAATGCAATTTATTCGGTATCATGCACGACACGTCAGAAAAGAACAGATGAATTAGACGGCCGCGACTATATCTTTTTAGATAAAGAAACGTTTGATGAAATGCGTGATAATAACGAGTTTCTTGAATATGCTGAAGTTTTTGGCAACTATTATGGAACTCCGCGTTCTTTTGTGGAAGAATCTATAAAGAATGGAAATATAGTTGTTCTGGATATTGATGTGAAGGGTGCTATGCAAATAAAGTCCCAGATAAAAGGTGTATTTATTTTTCTTGTTCCTCCATCATTAAAAATTCTAAGGGATCGTCTAGTGACAAGAAAAACAGATGATACCGAAATAATTGAAAGAAGGTTGAGTGAAGCAAAAAGAGAGTTGAACTATATTGATGAATATGATTATGCTGTAATTAACGGGACGTTGCGGGACACAATAGAAAAGGTTAGATCCATTGTTGTGTCTGAAACTTGCAAAACAAGAAATCTAGGTGATAAACTAATAAAATATAAAAGTGGTGAAATATGAAATCCATTGCTAAAACAAATTTAAACGGTAAAAAAATAGTTTTGGGAATAACTGGTTCAATTGCAGTGTACAAGGCATGTGAAATTGTCAGATTGCTCATGAAGCAAAATGCAGAAGTAATAGTTGTTATGACAAAGTCAGCTAAAGAATTTGTAGCACCTTTAACATTTAAAACTCTCACTGGCAATACGGTTATAACAGAGATGTTTAATGCTGAAGCACCTGTTCCACATATAAAACTGGGAGAGTGGGCGGATTTTGTTATTGTTGCTCCATCTACAGCAAATATTGTTGGAAAGATGGCTTCGGGAATTGCCGATGACATCTTGTCAACTTTTTTGTTATCCGTAAAGGCACCGGTATTAGTGGCGCCGGCTATGAATCAGAATATGTTGAGTAATCCTGCTTATATTAGAAATGTGAAAATACTCAAGCAAGATGGGGTTTGCTTTATTGATGCTGAAGAAGGTTATTTGGCGTGCGGATATGAAGGCGTCGGCAGGCTGGCTTCTCCGGAAAAAATCATTGATGAGGTAAACAACATAATAAGAGGCCTGGTGAAACAAAAGTGAAACGGCTACGGGTGCTCGTTACAGCCGGTCCGACAAGAGAGTACATTGATCCTGTTCGATTTATTTCTAATCCGTCAACAGGCAAAATGGGCTTTGCATTAGCTGAGGCTGCAAGAAAAAAAGGATTCCTGGTCACTCTGGTTAGCGGTCCTGTTTGTTTGAAAACGCCACAGGATATAGAATTGATTCCGGTGATTACTGCAGCTGAAATGGCTCAAGCGGTGCTGAACAGGATCGATAAAAATGACCTTTTAATTATGGCTGCAGCTGTAGCTGACTTTAAACCTTCTCTCTGTTTAAAAGAAAAAATAAAAAAAACCAGAAATAAATTTAAATCCATCAACCTTGAGCCTACTCAGGATATACTGCTACAAGTTGCAGAAAGGAAGAGAGGTAAGTTTGTTGTTGGATTTGCAGCGGAAACTGAAAATTGTTTAAAGAATGCCAGGCGAAAACTGGTTGAAAAAAATCTCGATATGATCGTTTTAAATGATGTTGCTGCACCCGGGATAGGATTTGGTTATGATACAAACCAGGTTTCAGTTATAACTTCTGATTTTAAAGTAGAGAGATTTCCGGTTCTTTCAAAAAGAGAAACTGCGGAAATAATATTAGACTGCATTTCAATAAATATGAAAGGTATGAAATCTAATGGATGAGAACTTGTATGGATAGCACTAGAAGAGATCATAGATCATTTTTCAAAACTGAAGAACTTTACCAACAGTTCAGAAGGATACTTTTTGTCGAAAAATATATTATGCTTCCAATAAAAACTGTAATAGTTTTATTTGCGTTGTTTTTTGTCAGAATACTAATTGATCAGGAAGCGTTTGATGAAGCCTTATTTCTTAAATACCAGATATTGCTGTACATTCTTGGAAACCTTACTTTCATATATTCTATAATAAAGATTGGGCAGAGGAGGTTTCGGATTAATGTTGTTCAGGTATCAGCTTTTTTTCTTTCTATAATGGATTGTCTTTTTCTCAGTGTGCTGGTCTATCTTACAGAAGGAGTGAAAAGTCCGTTATATTGGGCCTACATAGGTTTGATCATGAGAAATGCTGTTAATTTCCCCAAAATACAAGTACAGGGAGTTATTAATGTCGCTAGTTGTATCTTTTACATTGGGGCTGTAATCCTTGCAGGAGGGCCAAGTGGTTT
>JAVCCS010000119.1 GCA_030765365.1 Candidatus Theseobacter exili | reverse complement strand
TGCAGGGTAACCAGTATCAGGTTGATAAGATCCCGCTATTGAAAATCCCTCTTAAAAAATTGGCCCAAGACGAGACACAACCCTTAATCACCCTTGTCGACAAAATCCTATCCCTGAAAAAATCCGACCCACAAGCCGACACCAACGCATTGGAAACCGAAATCGACCGGATGGTATATGAACTCTACGACCTGACAGCAGAAGAAATCACCATTGTGGAGGAGAATAAGTATTAATATGTTTTTATCAGAACTAAAAATTTGGAATTTTAGAAAATACGGGTCTGGTGATGGCGATGATCCAGGCTTACATTTAAGGCTTAACAAGGGCTTGAATTTACTTGTTGGTGAAAACGATTCAGGTAAAACAGCTATCATTGATGCTCTAAAATTCGTTTTACAAACGCAAAGTTATGATTATCAGCGGTTAGAAGAAGAAGATTTTTTTCTACAATCGGGGATAGAACCGACTGATATCAATAGAGCAAAATCGCTTAAGGTAGAATGTATATTTCGCAGCTTTGATGCTGAAAATAATGAAGCGGCCAATTTCATAGAATGGATCGGTATTGAAAAAAATAAAGATGGTCATGACCAGTATTTTCTCAAAGTCACACTAAACGCCGAACGTAAGGACAGAAAAATTAGTTATGACATAAAGGCTGGCCCTGACGACGAAGGAACACAACTTGATGGAATCGCAAGGGACTTTCTAAGAGTAACCTATCTTAAACCTCTAAGGGATGCAGAAAGCGAATTAATCCCCGGTAGAAGGTCTCGATTGGCTCAAATTTTAAAAAGTCATGAAGCATTTTCTTCTGTTCCAGAGGCGGATCACACAATAACCAAAATTGCCGAGAAAGCGAATAAGCAAATCGAAGGTTATTTCAAAGGAAAAGATGAAAACAATAGTGATATTCCAGACCAGTCCGGGAAAAAGTTACTATCAGATATAAACGAATATTTGAAAGAATTCTTCACAGAACAAGAGATTAATAAAATCGCTAAATTCGCAATTTCAGGTCAAAGTTTATCGGGTATTTTAGAAAAACTAATTCTTAATTTGACTGAAGAAAATTCCGGCTTAGGTTCTTATAACCGTCTATACATTGCTGCAGAATTACTGCTCTTAAAACGGACTCACTATTACGGTCTGAAACTGTCATTGATTGAAGAAGTAGAAGCTCATTTGCATCCACAAGCTCAATTAAGATTAATCGAGTATCTGCAAAATGAGATAGCGGATAAATCCGGTGTTCAATTAATAATGACAACCCATAGCCCGAATTTGGCTTCAAAAGTAAGACTTGATAACCTCCTAATTTGTAAGGGTGATCAAGCTTTTCCGATGGGAAATGATTTTACCGAATTAGAAAAAGGAGATTATCTATTCTTGGAACGCTTCTTAGATGTTACTAAGGCTAATCTATTCTTTGCACAGGGTGTGATTTTAGTTGAGGGCTATGCAGAAGAGATTTTGATTCCAGCTATAGCAGATATTCTTGGTAAGCCGCTTTCTAAACACGGTGTATCGGTCGTGAATGTTCAAAGCACGGCTTTTTTAAGGTATTCGAAAATTTTCAAAAGAAAGTCAGGCAAAGGAATGGGTGTTAAGGTGGCCGTAGTAACCGATAACGATGTTAAACCTGATTCAGGACTTACAGAAGAGCACATTACAAAAAAAAGAACAGAGAAAAAAGCGAAATACAATGGGCAAGATATAGAGACTTTCATTTCGCCAGTATGGACTTTAGAATATGATATTGCTTTGGGCGGACTTAAAAAAGAATTTTATACTGCTGTATTACGGGCAGAAAAAATCCAAAATAGTGATACTTACGGTTTGACACCTGAAAAAATCACAGAAGTAAAAAAAACGGTTGAGCTTGATTTTACTACTTGGACTTCCGAACCTAAAACAGAGCAAGAAGTTGCAAAAGCGATTTATGAAGATTACATGTTGAAAAAAAATATTTCTAAGGCAATCGTTGCTCAGTGTTTTGCGGAGTTACTTAAAGAATGTGAGGGAACAGAAGAACGGATTAAGGGTGACGATAAATTAAGATATCTAATGAATGCCATAAAATATGTTACGGAATGACCAGTGAGAATACTCATTACCAATGATGATATTTCTTGGGCGGAACATATCCTTTTGCCGCTCGGAAAATACTTCAATGAAGAGCAAAAGGCAGTAATAAGGTGTTTAGAAACCAAAGATATTCTTGCCTGCCCGGGCAGCGGTAAGACAACGGCTTTGCTTGCCAAGTTGTTGATTTTATCCCGGCAAATGCCTCTTGAAAACAATAGAGGTATATGTGTGTTGACTCATACAAATGTTGCAATAGATGAAATAAGAAAGAAAGCAGGTGTGAGTGCATCTAAGTTATTTAGCTATCCTAATCATTTCGGAACAATTCAAAGTTTTGTGGATAAATTTCTTGCGATACCGTCTTATATACTAAGATTTGAGAAAAGACCGATGTATATTGACAATGAGGTTTTTAATTCGGTTATCGAGAGAAGCTACAACACCTTACATACCGCAAGGGCTTGGCTTGATAGAAGGAGAGACGGAGGCTTGGAATATCTTAAGAGTCTCCGTTTTAATAAAGACAACTTCTGTATTTCTCCGAAAATTGATGGGCAAGCATTTATTGGTACTAATACACCAACCTACGGAGAAATCAATAGATTAAAACTGCGCATTCTTGATTGGGGCTATTTGTGTTACGAAGACGCATACTCATTGGCATTCGAATACCATAGGGAACATCCCGGAATTCGAGAACTTATCTCAAAAAGATTTGCCTATGTTTTTATTGATGAAATGCAGGATTCAAGCACAACCCAATCTGAGCTTTTGAATAATATCTTCAATGAAAGTGTTGTTATTCAAAAAATAGGTGATTTAAATCAATCAATATTTGACTATGACGCTGATTTGGAATGCGGATGGACAGTGAATAATGACTGTTCTCTGTGTATTACAGGCAGTAAAAGATTTCCAAGTTCTATAGCAAGCAAAGTGGAAAACCTTTGTGTTTGCCGGCAGACTATAGCAGGAAATGGAAGACAAAAATGAAATTACTCCTGTGATCATTGTTTATGATGATAACACTATTCAGCAAGTTTTAAATAAATACGGTGAAATTATTATTAGAAACAATCTACATCAACTTGAGAAAAGGACGTTTAAAGCAGTTGGTTGGCGTGGTAAACCGCATGACAGAAAAAGAACTATACCAAGCTATTGGGACAGCTACTCTAAAGAGATAAAAATTAAAAGAACTGAATTCA
>JAVCCS010000037.1 GCA_030765365.1 Candidatus Theseobacter exili | reverse complement strand
TTTCTCTCCCCCCCGACGGATATATTTAATTATCATCCCTGGAATGAAGAAAATAAAAGCAAGTGGAAACAATAAATTGTAAAGAAATAAGATCAAAGCTCATAACCTTTTTGTGGCGAAACATTACTCACGAAGAAAAAATAATAGTCCGGTTATTGGTAATGATAATCTGGTTATCCAAATGAGCACGGATAGCTGAAGAAAGTACCCGACGCTCAATATCCTTACCGATTCGCATTAGATCTTCAGGCGATGATTCGTGAGAGACACGTTCTACATCCTGTTCAATAATCGGCCCTTCATCCAATTCTGCGGTTGCATAATGAGCTGTAGCTCCGATAAGCTTGACACCTTTTTCATAAGCACGCATATAAGGTCTTGCTCCCTGAAAAGCAGGTAAAAAAGCATGATGAATATTGATAATTTTATAATTGTATCTTTTAACAAAATCTTCAGATAATATCTGCATATACCGTGCCATTACCACCAAATCAATATGATGCTTATCCAGAAGTTCCAAAATCTGTTTTTCCTGTTCAGCTTTATTTGCCTTTGTCATTGGAAAACAATAATAAGGAATCTTAAACTGGTCAGCGACAAATTCCAAATCAGGATGATTACTGATGATCAGCGGAATCTCGCAACGCAAATCTCCTTCCTGTTTTTTCTGTAGGATATCATACAGGCAATGGGTTGTTTTAGATACCATAATAGCCACTCTGGGGATTGCATCAGAATAACTTACTGACCAATTCAGCTTGAATGGTTCTGCGAATTTCGCAAAACTCTCTTCCAGGTCACTACGAGACATTTTGAGATCCGACATATCAAGTTTGATACGCATAAAGTACTTATCTGTATATAAATCAGTATGTTGTTGGCAGCTTAGAATATTAAAATTATTATCGTAAAAAAAAGCAGTAATGCCCGCCAGCAGGCCTTTACTGTCTGAACATTGAATTAGAAAAGTTATATATTTCATAAAATTTAGTTTAAAGCTAGTAATTGATATTTAAAATCCAGGAAATGGTTTCCCAAAAACGAGCAAATAATCTAACCTCAAATACCAGCTATTCAAATTTTAAAAACTTCTTTTTGGGAATGCTTTTTACAACTTTAAAAGTAAAAAATCAAATGGAATCCAAACTGTTAAGAACCATGTGCAGGCGATCAACCCCCAAAGCGCAACCAGCAGAATCGGGAATTCCCAATTCCAAGGCTTTAAGAAATAGTGGATCAACTAAATATTCAGGAGTGCCGGCTTCCTGGCGTTGTTTTGCGAATTTCGCAAATCGGGAAAGATGCTCTTCCGGGTCAGTCAGTTCGGTGTAGGTATTAGCGATTTCAACACCGCCGAGGTAAAGCTCCCAACGTTCGGCAATGGACTTATCATTTTCTTTCAACTTGGAGAATGCTGCCAATTCTGCAGGATAGTCTTTAACAATTACAGCTTTATCCAGAGGTAGTTGCGGTTCAATCTTATCGGTAAGCAGCTCTTCGAATTGAAAATTTGCCAGAGCCTCTTCTGGAGAAACATTGGCGAAATTAGAAAATAATTCATTAAGAGTAAAAATTTCAGGGGGATCGGAGAAATCAAATAAGCTTCCATTATACATTACTTTATTTGAACCGATTGTTTCTCTACATACGTAAAGAAGCAACTCTCTGGTAAATCCAATCAAATCATTATAATCAGCACCTACTTCATACCATTCCAACATTGTAAATTCTTCACGATGAATTCTGCCTGATTCATGCTTACGACGGCATGGACCTACTTCAAAAATCTTTTGCTGGCCTTCTGCAAGTAGAATTTTCATGTGTAGTTCAGGAGAAGTTCTAAAATAACCTCCATCGACTTCAACAGCATCAATATGAGGTTCAGGAAAAGGAGAAGTAATCACTTGCGGAGTCTTTACTTCAGAAAAGCCTTTATTGACAAAAAACTTCTTAATAGCCGTTATTGTATCGTTAAGGGATGTTGGATTTGATTTCATAAAAAAAAAGGTCCTATATGATATATTAGACGTATAGGACCTATATTGATTCACAATTACAGTTTAAGCTTTACTTACGCGTTCAACGTATTCACCAGTTCGAGTATCAATCTTAATCACATCTTGCTCGTTGAGAAAAATGGGGACATTGAGTTCATAGCCATTGTCCAGTTTTGCGGGTTTTGTGACATTTGTAGCAGTATCACCACGCGCACCGGGTTCTGTCTGGTCAATTTCTTTTTCAATGAATAAAGGAAGTGTTACTTCAATAGGCATATCATTAAAGAAAAGAATCTTGCAAGATGCATCTGCGATTAAAAAAGAAACTTGGTTTCCAAGGGTTTTGCTGTTGAGGCGATATTCCTCATAAGTCTCTCCATCACTGAAAACAAAAAATTCACCTTCTGGGTAGGAATAGAAGACCTCTCTTTCTTCTAAATTAGGTTTACCTATCTTTTCGACCGACCGGTAAGTCTTATCCATAGTATTACCAGTAATCATATTTTTTAATTTGCAACGATAAAGAGCCTGCCCTTTGCCAGGTTTGCAAAAATCATAATCACTAACCACCCAAGGTTCACCTTCAATTTCAACTTTTAGCCCTTTTCTTAAATCAGACGCGCTATACATATATTCTCCTATTCAATTTTCTTCTTTTTAGGTACTTTTTTACCATCTTGAAGTTCATATGTCAGAATTACTTCATTTTCCTTGACCAATCTAAATTTTTCACGAGCCACTTTTTCAACGGCATTTGGATTGGTTTTCAAATCGTAGATATTCTGGTGCAATTCGGAACATTCATTATTCTTATTTCTCAATTTTGTTTCCAAATTATAAACGTTATTACGCATTTTCTTCAGATCGTTCCACGATTTGAATAAAATAACTCCGCCTACAAGGATAACAGCAATGAAAAAAGCGTAAAACGCATAATGTACGATTTTTTTCATAAAATATTTTGACTGTTGCTAGAATTAATCATCAAAAACATCGTCGATAATATCGTGATGTTCATATTTTTAATCTTCCTGAAAAATGGAAGTTGCTGCCATCATCGATCCACCTTCCAGACAATATCCGTCTTCTGAATCCACAGCTCTCATGGTTATTTCCACTTCGCAATAGAGGAAAAGCATCGGTACTTCTCCTCAACACGTATTCTAATT